>JAWOGV010000007.1:0-5287 GCA_046496605.1 Acidimicrobiia bacterium
GTCACGGGCTCCACGGGACGTTCTCACACCTGGGCGCGACGAACGTCTCCGTCGAGCGTGTCGTCGACGGCGATGGTCATCTGCGCGCCACCGCGTCGATCGTCGACGACGCCGAGCCGTGCGTCATACGAGTCGATCGGACGATCACGACCCATGCAGGCGTCGGCAGGATGGAACTCACGGACGTCACCACGAACATCGGACTCGTAACCACCGAGGCCCCGATCCTCTACCACCTCAACTTCGGGTACCCGCTCTGGTCGGGTCACGCGAGGCTCGAGATGGCCGTTGAGCGGACGGTTCCGAGGGACGAGGCGTCGGTCCCGGCCATTGATGCGTGGACCGCTCCGCGCCCCGTCAGTCGAGGACCCGAGTGGGTGCTCGAGCACGTTCCCGTGACGAAGGACGGGCAGGCGTTCGCCAGGATCGCCAGTCCCGACGCCGGCATCGAGGTCGTCGTGTCCTGGGGAACCGACACCCTCCCCCTGGTCAACCAGTGGATCGACGGCAATCCCGGGATGAACGTGCTCGGCATCGAACCGGCGAACTGCACAACGCGCGGCAGGGCCCACGAGCGAGCATCAGGGACCCTGCCGATGCTCGGTCCGGGCGAGGCGCGCACAACGTCGCTCGTCGTCGAGGCGCGTGCGCTGTGAGCATTCCGGCCATCACCGCTGTCATCTGGGATGTGGATGGAACGCTCGCCGACACGATCCCCCTCTGTGTCGAGGCACTCGCAACGGCGATCTCGAGTCACGGTGGCCCCGACCTCTCTCCCGCCGAGATCATCGGGAGGTTCGGTCCGAACGAGGAGGGGCTCCTTCGCAACGAGCTCGGCGATCGGTGGGTGGATGCCATCGAGACCTATCTCGACGAGTACGAGCGAGCGCACCACGATGCGGCCCTGGTATTCACCGAGGTCCGGGATCTCATCCTCGCCCTGGCGCAGGCGGGTGTGCCGATGGCGGTCGTTACCGGTAAGGGTCCGCGGAGCGCAGCGATCACCCTGGACCTCATCGGTCTCGGAGGCGCGTTCGAGCACGTTGCCGCAGGTTCGATGGATGGTCCGATCAAGTCGACGGAGATATGCCGGATCATCGCCGCGTGGGGCATTGAACCCGCCAATGTCGCCTACGTGGGTGATTCCCCGTCCGACATCACCGAGGCACGTGCTGCGGGCGTGATCGCCGTCGGTGCGGCGTGGAAGCCCGGTGCCGACCCTTCGATCCTCGAGCCGCACGAGCCCGACGCCATCCTCCTGTCGGAGTCGGATCTGGTGTCGTGGATCACCGCAGCCCTCGACGGCGATCCGAACTGAGTCGCGTCGATCACAGGTGCGACGCTGCCGCCTCGTCGAGGAAGACGATTGCGTTCTTGTGCCGACGAACGTAGGACGCAGGGACCTCCGAACCGATGGGGCCCTCGAGGGCGGAGCGAACGATCGCAGCCTTGTGGAGGCCCGTCGCAAGCAGCCACACGGCCGATGCACCGAGGATCGGCCCGAGACCGAGCGTGACGCCCCACGTCGGCGCAGTCTCCGCGCCGTAGCGGGACGTCGCAGCAGCCGTCTCGGCATGCAGGTCGACCACCCGCGACGAAGCGTCGCGGGGCGTCCCCGGTTCGTTGATGCCGAGGTGCCCGTTGCCTCCGATCCCGAGGATCACGAGGTCGATGCCCCGCTTCGCTTCGACGTCCATGTCGGCGCACATGGCATCGAGATCCTCGGCTGCGGTGTCCCAGGTGAGGAGGCGCGCAGGTGGCTTCTCGAGACGGTCGAGCAGGTCGCGCTGGAGCATGTTGTCGCATCGGGCAAGGGACCTCGGGGGGAGGCCGAACTCGTCGAGCAGCATGATCGTGGCATCCTCGAGGGTTCCACCCCGATCGGTGAACGAGCGGTAGACGGGCTCGGGTGTCCGTCCCGTCGGGAGGACGATCCGCGCAGTCGGGTTCGCTTCCAGAGCGTCGATCAGATGTCCGGCAACGGCGTCTGCGTATTCATTGCCGGGGTATACGACGACGTTCAGGTCATGCCTCCGTCACGATGTCGAAGATGGATCCGGTGTCCTTGTCGGCAAGGATCAGCTTCGAACGGCCGTCCGGCAGAACCTCGGCCTTCACGATCGGGTGCCCGTCGTGGTACGAGACGTTCTTCGCGATGCGCGGCGTCTCCCCGCCCCGCCACTCGACCTCGACCGGTTCCCAGTTCCGAGTCTCGGCCGAGCGGTACGCGGCATCCATGATCGCGTTCACCACGTATCCGTCGTAGAACGTCTCCTGGGGATCCCGGCCCGCATCCATCGCGTCGAACATGTCCGTGAACATGTCGACGTACCCGAGTTCGGCGACCTCGTCACCCACCGGGAAGAGCCAACCCTCGGTGGACTCGAGCTTCTCGGCCACATAACCGGCCCCGCCGCCGGTCGTGTACATCTCGTACCCGGTGCGAAGGAAGTGGTTCATCCAGATCGTTCCCTCGGTGCCCGCCACTTCATCGCGTAGGTCCATCCCGCCCCGGAAGGTCCAGCTCACCTCGAACTGGCCGAGCGCACCGGACTCGAAACGCACGAGCACGACCGCATTGTCCTCGCCCTTGATCGGGTGCACGAGGGTGTCCGCCCACGCCATGACCTCGACGGGCCTGTTGCCCTTGCCGACGAAGTTGCGGATGATCTCGATGCAGTGGCAGCCGAGGTCCACGATTGCTCCGCCCCCTGCCTGGTCCGCATCCCAGAACCAGGCGCTGTGCGG
Organism: Acidimicrobiia bacterium; assembly: GCA_046496605.1. Lineage (GTDB taxonomy): Bacteria > Actinomycetota > Acidimicrobiia > Spongiisociales > UBA5794 > SZUA-442. The sequence continues at coordinate 2,749 of JAWOGV010000007.1, forward strand.
ACCGGGGTGCGTCTCGCGCGATCGCACCCATGTCACGTCCCCGATCGCCCCGGACTGGACAGCGGACACCGCCTTGAGGGTCTTCGGTGTGTAGACGAGGTCCTCGAGGTATCCCGCGAACACACCGGCCTCCTCGACCGTGTCGAGGATGCGCTTGGCCTCGGCGGCATCGCGGGCGAGCGGCTTGGTGCACAGGATGGCCTTGCCGGCGCGCGCCGCAGCGGTGATGGCTTCCTCATGGAGGAAGTTGGGGAGGGCGACGACGACGACATCGGTGTCGGGATGGTTGATGGCATCCTCGAGCGACGTCGTGTGGTTGGGGATGTCCCACCGCTCCGCGAAGGCAGCGCCTCGTTCGGGAGAACGGGAATACACGACATTCACGCGGTCGCGGCTGCGCTGACCGTGGAGTGTCATCGTGTAGAAGTCAGCGATGAGACCCGTTCCGAGCATCGTGATCGATCGTGCGTGCATGACATCCTCCCGTCATCAGTTGTCTAGACAACCCTAGCACCTCGACCGATGCGCCCCGAAGGCCCCGCTATCGCCTGGCGGCCCAATCCCTGACCATGCGGTCGAGGGTCGGGAGCGTCACCAGGCCCGACCCGAGGACGACGTCGTGGAAGCCCCTGATGTCGAACCGGTCACCGAGTGCCGCCTCGGCCTCGGCCCGCATGCGCTGGATCTCGATCCGGCCGATCATGTACGACAGGGCCTGTCCGGGGAACGACAGGTATCGGTCGATCTCCTGGACGATCGCGTGCATCGACATCGGCGAGTTGTCCGCAACGTAGTCGATGGCCCGCTGCCTGCTCCATCCGAGGGCGTGCATTCCGGTGTCCACGACGAGGCGGCACGCACGCATCGAGTCGGCCGACAGCATGCCGATACGGTCGAGCTCGCTCGAGTAGAGGCCCATCTCGTCGGCGAGGCGTTCCGTGTACAGACCCCATCCCTCGGCGTATGCGCTGATGTTGCCGTGGCGCTGGAATGCAGGCACGTCGTCGCCGAGCTCCTGGGCGATGGCGATCTGGAGATGATGTCCCGGAATCCCCTCATGGAACGCGGTCGATTGGACCTCGTAGGTCGCCCATGACGTCGGGTCGGCCGTGTTCATGAAGAACGTGCCCTGGCGTGAACCGTCCTCCGCAGGAGGGAAGTAGAACGCAACGGGCCCGTGGTGGGTCTCCTCGACGAAGCAATCGGATCTGGGCAGCCGCCCGAACCAGTTCGGCATCTCGGCCTCTGCCGCAGCGAAGGCCTCCTCGGACTGCCTGACGACCTCCTCGCCGCTCGTGTGGTGGAGTGCAGGGTCGTCTCGCAACGCGCTGAAGATGTCCTCGAGCGAGGTCGTCCCGAGGACGGGGCCCGCGATCTCGATGTACTCCGTCGCGAGGCGAGCGATCTGCTGGAGGCCGATCTCGTGGATCTCCTCCGCCTGGAGGGGGAGGGTCGTGTATCGCTCGATGAGGCGGGCGTACACCAGATCACCCTCGGGGAGGTAGTGGAGGCCTGCTTCGTCGTCGCTCCGGGCGATGGGACCGACATGGTCCCTGATCACGTTGCGGTACCGCTCGAATGCCGGGCGGATCTCGTCCATCACGATCCGCGATGCCCGCTCCCGCCACGCCTCGATGTCGGCCTCGGAGTACTCGGCGGGCATCTGGGCACGCAGGAATGCGTCCTCCTCGACGGGAGATGCGAGGATCGCATCGATCTGCTCCACGGTCCTCGTCACGGCGAAGTCGGCGTTCACCCTGCCGGACGAGATCCCCTCGCGCAGACGGTCTGACGCGTCGTCGATCATTCGCGCGATGGCGGCGTACTTGACCAGCATCTTGTCCGCGTGCTCGGCCGTCTCGACCGACATCTGGGGTATCACCACCTGGAAGACCGCTTGCGGCCCGAAGATGGGATCGACGCCGAACTCGGCCTGGCGCATCTCGAGGACCGCGGCGGAAGTCTCCGTCTCGAACATGAGGGTGTCGCGTGTGATGCGGTCCGAAGGGTCGAGGGCGTCCCCAATGAATGCTCGTGCCCTTGCGGAGAACCCACGCAGTGCAGCGATCTGCGCATCCTCACCGCGCCGGGTCACGTCGTCTGCTCGCTCCATGTACCGGTAGTCGCCGAGCATGTGGGCTTCCATCGGGTGGGATTCGAGTTCGAACTCCCAGTACTCGCCCGCCAGTCGTCGCAGCTCGGCGTTCATCTCGTCTCCTCGTACCTCGCGTCACCCGAATCGTATTGGGCGTCGCGTCCCTGAGGGCACGGTTCGATGGAGCGGTGCTCGCGAAGCCACCCCCGATCCGACCCCGGGGTATCGTTCCGGGACCATGGATGAACAACGCGACGTCGTGCACCCACCGGTCATCTCGCGTATCGGCACCCTTCGGAGCCTCGAGTCGGAACTCCTCCACAACCTCGAACGCTGCATCCCGCCCGTGGATCAGCATCGCAGGGAACTCGAGAGGGTGCGCTCCGAGCTGTCGGCGCTCGAGGCCACCGAGCGCTGACGCACCGGCGCTCAGTGTGATTCGGT
>JAWOGV010000083.1:0-3829 GCA_046496605.1 Acidimicrobiia bacterium
CCTGATTCGGGTCTCGGTGGGGATCGAGCACATCGAGGACATCAAGGAGGACTTCGATCACGCCCTGTCCGCGCTGCGCGGCCTGAAGGCGATTGCTTCGTGAAGCACATCGTCACGGTTGGGCCGGTGTTCCCCCTCGAAGGAGGGGGAAGCCTGTCCGACGTACGAGTCGAGGTGCGTTCGTGGGGAAGGCATCGGAGGCGCGCCTCGCTCGTGTGCCATGCCTTGACAGGGAATGCCGACGTCGATCAGTGGTGGGGCGGACTCTTCGGGCGCACCGGGGTCCTCGACCCTGCGACCTCGTTCATCATCTCGATGAACGTCCTCGGGGGATGCAACGGGACGACGGGGCCGACGACCATCGATCCGGCGCGGGGAGTCCCCTATGGCGCGGACTTCCCGCGGGTCACGATCAGGGACATGGTTCGCCTCCAGCACGCCGTGCTGGAGCGCATGGGTGTCGAGCATCTCGATCTCGTCATCGGAGGATCGATGGGTGGCATGCAGGTACTCGAGTGGATCGCGATGTTTCCCGAGTTCGTCTCGAATGCGGTGCCGATCGCCGTCGGATCCGATCAGTCACCCTGGGCCATCGGGCTGTCCGAGACGCAGCGGCATGCCATCACGACGGATCCGGCATTTGCCGGGGGCCGCTATCGACAGGACGATCCGCCCTCGGCCGGGTTGGCCACCGCTCGGATGATCGCCATGCTCAGCTATCGGAGCCCCGGAGAGTTCGCGGGTCGATTCGGGAGAGGCGCCCGTGATGGCGTGTTCGACGTCCAGTCGTACCTCCGGCACCAAGGTGACAAGCTCGCACGGCGCTTCGACGCGAACACCTACCTGACGCTCATCGACGCGATGGACGGTCACGACCTCGGGAGGGGGCGGGGTCCGACCGAGGCGATCCTGCGGAGGCTCACGACGCGAACGCTCGTCGTCGGGATCAGCTCCGATCTGCTCTATCCCGTCGGGGAGGTGCGCCGGCTCGCGGCCACCCTGCCGAACAGCCGGTTCGCCGTCCTCGACAGCCCCCACGGCCATGACGCCTTCCTCATCGAGACCGACCAGCTCGCAGGGATCGTCGGACGATTCCTGGCCGAGCCGATTCCCACGTCGGTTGATTCGGCAAGGGGAGCAGCCTGGGCGTGAAGGAGGGACAACCGTCCCCGCCCATCATCGTGCCGAATCGCCAATCCCCCTTTCATGAGGGACGGGCGATCGAAGTCAGCCGGGGGGCAGGCTGGGCATGAGACCGCCACAGATCGGCGGACCGTCGGGTAGGCGGACGGAGGTTCAGCCGGGGGTGAGGCGGATCCGGTAACCGAGCCCGAGGGTCCCCGCACGGACCTCGACCCCTGCCCTCCGAAAGACCTCCGCGGGTATGCCGATGTCGGCGACCTCGACCATGCCGCACGCCGGGGCATCGAGGCCCGTCTTCGGCAGGGCGAGCGTGACGGTGAGGTCGGCCACGACATGGGGGCCGGTGGACTCTCCGGTCGTCGCATCGATGCCGGAGGGGACGTCGAGGGAGATCACCTGGGCGTCGGTCGTATCGACCGAGGCGACCATCTCCGCTGCAGCCCCCCGGAGCGGTCCCTCCAGGCTGTACCCGACGAGTGCGTCGACGACGATGTGTCCTGCGACATGGTCGAGGTCCTTCGCCTCGGCGATCGCACCACCCGTCGATCGGTAGATCCTGAGTTGCTGGCTTGGCACATCGTCGAGTCGGTCGGGATCCGACAGGACGAGGGTGACCTCGACGCCGCGATTCGCGAGGTGGCGAGCCGCGCAGATCCCCCCTCCCCCATTGCCACCCGGTCCGGCCATCACGATGACGCTGCGGGCATGGGTGCCGAGTCGTTCGTGGACCGCCATCGCCAGGGACCGTCCCGCATTCTCCATCATCTGGTAGAGGTTCGGTCCGATCTCCTCGATCGCGATGCGGTCGATCTCGCGCATCTGGTCCACCGTGACCGCGGGAACCCGGGCTCCCGCGGATGTACGGAACACATCAGTCGCCATTGCCCCTCACCGGGTCGTCCATGTCCATCCCTGCCCCAGCAGCCGATCCGCCTCGCTCGGTCCCCACGATCCGCGATGGTACGGATGGACCGCGACGGACCCATCGATCACCCGATCGACGATGCGCCAAGCCTCCATGACACCGTCCTGGCGGGCGAACAAGGACGGATCGCCGCGCAGCGCCGCAGCAAGGAGCCGGTAGTAGGCGTCGGCGCCCTTCGCCCGATCGTGTTGGAGGTGGAGTTCGACGGGGCCGGCGACCATCGACGGGCCGGGGATCTTCGCCTGCAGCGACAGTGAGATATCCTCCTCGGGCTTCGTCCGGAACGTCAGGCGGTTCGGCCCTGGGACGCAATCGGCGTCAGCGAACAGCGGGCGCGGCGGGGATGCGAACTCGACAACCGCTTCGGTCACCGTGGTCGTGAGGGCCTTGCCGGCGCGGATGATCCATGGAACGCCAGCCCAGCGCCACGAATCGATCTCCAACCGCACGGCGGCATACGTCTCGGTTGTCGACCCGTCACCGACACCGTCCTCGCCCGTGTAGCCGTCGTATTGGCCGAACACGACGTCGTCGGCACTGATCTGGTCGATGGCACGCAGTACCTTCACGCGCTCGTCCCTGAGGGAGTCGGGATCCTCCGACACCGGGGGCTCCATGGCGAGCAGGGAGACGACCTGGAGCAAGTGGTTCTGGATGACGTCGCGCACGGCTCCGACGGCGTCGTAGAAACGCCCGCGTCCCTCGACGTCGAACGCCTCCGCCATGGTGATCTGCACGCCTCGGATGAAGTGACGATTCCATACGGGCTCGAGGATGGTGTTGGAGAACCTGAAGATCATGAGGTTCTGCACCGCCTCCTTGCCGAGGAAGTGGTCGATCCGGTAGACCCGAGCCTCCCCGAAGTGTCGGTGGACGACGTCGTTGAGGTGCCCAGCGGACGCAAGGTCGCGGCCGAAGGGCTTCTCGAGCACGATCCGGCCCGATGCCGTGAGGCCCGCGGTGGCAAGGCCCTCGACGACGACGTCGAAGAGGTCCGGCGGGATCGCGAGGTACGACACGACACATCCGGCCCCACTGGCGCGCTCGGCGATCGAGGAGAACGTCGAGGGTTCGCGATAGTCGCCGGCGACGTAGCACAAGCGGGCGGCGAGGCGACTGAAGACATCGTCGTCGACGTTGATGCCGGCCTCGACGATCGCTGTGCGCGCCTCGTTCCTGAGGGTGTCGTCATCCCACGGACGTGACGCCACACCGATCACCGGGATGTCGAGCTTGCCCTCCTCGCTGAGGTGGTACAGCGCGGGAAAGAGCTTCTTGCGGGCGAGATCGCCCGTGATGCCGAAGAGGATCAGGGCATCCGCAGCCCCCGGATCAGGCATCGATGGGGTGGCACATCGGCATCGCAGGACAGTACCACCGGTGTCAGACGACCGTCGCCGATCAGCCGACGTCCCGCACGCGAGTCGAGGATCCCCCCTCACGCCAACGGGCGAGGGTCCACAGGAGGTCCGAGAGCCGGTTGAGGTACACCCCGGCGTGACTGGCGGGGTGCAGGGCATCGAGCGACTCACGCTCGGCCCTGCGCACCACGGTGCGCGACACGTCCAACAGGGCGGCGATCCGGTTCCCGCCGGGCACCACGAACTCGGTCGGCAGTTCGAACCGGTCCGACACCTCGTCGATCGTGCGTTCGAGGCCCTCGACCATGTCGGGCGTCACCATGCTCCGAGCGGGTTCGAGCTTCTCGCGGTTCTCGGGGAGCGTGGCGAGTTCGGCCATCAGCCCCCAGAGGTCGCGCAT
>JAWOGV010000145.1:0-3230 GCA_046496605.1 Acidimicrobiia bacterium
GCCTGCGCGGAGGGACTGGTAGAGCGACTGCTGATACAGCTGGGTGAAGGCGACCGGTTGGAGATCCGGCTCCTCACTTGGAGACCCGAGGGCGATGTGCATCCGTGCGGTCACCGACCCGAGTTGGCGCGCAAGCGCCAAAGCGTCCGCCATGTCGGGATCATGATCGGCGTCGACCCGGCGAAGGTCCGAGATCGAGATCAACGACGGAGCCGATGGCGCCGTACCGTATCGGTCGGGGCGCTCGAGCCACTCGGAACAGAGCCCCGAGAACACACCCCATGCCGTCTCTGACACATCAAAGGACTGCTGGAGGACGCCGATCGTATTGGTGTCCCCTGATCGATACTCGATGGCGCCGTAGGTGTCCGAGACGTTGTCGAACCCCGTCCTCTCGGTGAGGAAGCGACGCAACTCGAGGTCGGGGTTGATCCCCGGTTCCACCTTCCGGAAGAGCTTGATCGCTATCCCCGAACCGTACGAGATGTACGACTCCCCTCGTTGGTTGGTCGACACCGTGGATGCGAGGTTGGCGACCGCATCTGGTCCGATCGGAATGTCACCAGCGGAGCAGTTCAGCGATCCCGCACGCCCCAGCATCGTCTCGTCGGCGATCATCGCCGCCAGGAGTGCCCGTCGCAACCGCTCGTCGGCGAGGCCGTCGTAGAGGACGCCGTCGTGGCCGTCCCTGTGCACGCGGGCGATCACGCCATCGACATCTGCCTCGAAACTGATGCCGATCGGGACCAGGTAGACGTCGTCGGGTGACGTGGTGTGCGCGATCGAGACCAACGCGATCCACAGGTTGGCCTCCTGCTCCCCTTTCGTGACAGGGATGAGGTCGCGCACGGAGATCTGCGAGCGTCGGGGTGCTGGTCCGAGGAACCAGGATTGGTAGGCCAGATGCTTCCCGAGTACGGAGAGCATCGGTCCGTCCGTCGCGAACGCGTCCTCGAGCGGTCCGAACACCTCGATCACATCGCCCTCGTCATGGGTGTCCAGACCCAACCCGTCGATGATGAACCAGTAGTAGCCGTACGGGCCGAGGGACAGGACATACGGCGTGTCACCGATTGCGGGGAACTCGGTGCGTCCGAGCATCTCGGTGACTGCCTGACCCGCGTACCTGGCCAGATCGAGCTCCACGAACTGGGACTGGCGAGACAGGTTCGCGACGACCAGGATCGTCTCGGACTCGCCGTGGCGGAGATACGCGAGAACCTGCTCGTTCGCCGGACCGAGGAACTCGATGTCGCCGCGTCCGAACACGGGATGGCGCTTGCGGCGGTGGACCATGTCACGGACCCACCACAGCAGGGAGTTCGGGTTCGCCTGCTCCGCCTCCACATTGACGGTCTCGTAGTGGAACTGTGGGTCGACGACGACAGGCAGGTACAGCGACTGTGGATTCGCCCTCGAGAACCCGGCATTGCGGTCGTTGCTCCACTGCATCGGCGTGCGGACGCCGTCACGGTCGGCGAGGAAGATGTTGTCACCCATGCCGATCTCGTCCCCGTAGTAGAGCACGGGCGTTCCGGGGAGTGAGAGGAGCAGGCTGATGAGCAGTTCGATGCGGCGACGATCGTTGTCGAGCAGTGGAGCGAGTCGACGCCGGATGCCCAGGTTGAGCCGTGCACGACGATCAGGGGCGTACGTTCGCCACATGAGGTCGCGCTCTTCCTCCGAGACCATCTCGAGCGTCAACTCGTCGTGGTTCCGCAGGAAAATGGCCCACTGCGCGTCCTGGGGTATCGGGGGCGTCTGCTCGAGGATGTCGATGATGGGAAGGCGGTTCTCGCGCTGGAGTGCGAGATACAGGCGAGGCATGAGGGGGAAGTGGAACGCCATGTGGCATTCATCCCCGTCCCCGAAGTACGCGACGGAGTCCTCCGGCCATTGGTTGGCCTCTGCGAGCAGCATCCGGTTCTCGTAGTGCTCGTCGATGACGGACCGGAGACGCTTGAGCTCCGCGTGGGTCTCGGGGAGGTTCTCGCCGTTCGTGCCCTCACGCTCGTACAGGTACGGAACGGCATCGAGACGCAACCCGTCGACCCCGAGGTCGAACCAGAACCGGAGGGCGTCCGTCACGGCCTCCCTGACCAGGTCGTTGTCGTAGTTGAGATCCGGCTGGTGGGAGAAGAACCGATGCCAGTAGTACGCCCCGGCCACCGGATCCCAACTCCAGTTCGACGTCTCGGTGTCCTGGAAGATGATCCTGACGTCGCTGTATTTGTCAGGCGTGTCACTCCACACGTAGAAGTCCCGTTCGGGCGATCCCGGCTCGGCCCGACGTGCTCGCTGGAACCACGGATGCTGATCGGACGTGTGGTTGATCACCAACTCGGTGATCACCCTCATGTTGCGGGAATGGGCAGCGTCGAGGAACGCGCGGAAGTCGTCGAGGGAGCCGTAGCTCGAATGGACGTCGTAGTAGTCGGCGATGTCGTACCCGTCGTCACGCAACGGTGAGGGGTAGAAGGGAAGGAGCCAGATCGTATCGATGCCGAGCGTGCTCAGGTAATCGAGGCGAGAGGTCAAGCCCGGAAAGTCTCCGATGCCATCATCGTTCGAGTCCGAGAACGCCCGCACATGCAGTTCGTAGATGACCGCATCCTTGTACCAGAGCGGCGGACGGAGGACTCGCGGATCTACTGCCATGGCGGACCAGCCTAGGTCCCCGGGCGCTCAAGGCGTGGCCATCAGACACGCAGGGAAACCGCTTGACCCTCACGTCACGTGAGGGCGTAGCGTCACGGCACGAACACCATCACCGTTGGCGAGCTCGCCCGAATCTCGGGCGTTTCCGTACGCACATTGCACCATTACGACGAGATCGGATGTCAGGCGATGGCCGGCAGGTGCGCTTGCGGGTCCCTCAGGAGCGCGTTGGTCGTCACGACCAGCGCCACTCCAAGGGCGCGCAGGCCGTCGCTTTCGAGATCATCGATCGCATCCCCGAACACGACGACATGGGCGCCTTCGCCGACCGCTCGCCGGATCGCATCGTGGCCGCCTGGCACCGAGGCATCGATGATGGCCACCGAGGGTGGGCCATCATCGCGGGAGGATGTGCGGTAGCCGAGCTCGGTCACCGCTGAACCCAGCGCGTCGAGTCGGTCACCGGAGGCCACGATGCGATCCGGCGAGCGGTCGGCGAAGGCGCCCATGTCGTCGTGTTCGGGGATGCGATCGATGATCTCGAAAGCGACGGCCTGCGCGCCCTTGGAGTG
>JAWOGV010000198.1:0-4906 GCA_046496605.1 Acidimicrobiia bacterium
CTCCCCTGAGACCTCGATTCGGCGCAGAGGCGACGGAGCAGCGCCGTGGCACTTCTTCACCTTGAGACCGCTGCCGCAGGGACATGGATCGTTCCTGCCGGCCTTCGCCATCCGGTCTCGGAACGGCCGGTCCTCCTCGGCGAGGATCTCCATGATTGCAGAGGCGGGCTGGCCCCGGCTCATGAGGTCGAGCATCTGCCTGACAGGGGTGTCGACGTGGTGGAAGAACTCCTTGAACCCCGCGCACAGGTAATTGAGGCCCGGTTCGCCATCGGGTGTCGCGATGAAGCGGTTCTTGGGGCACTCGCCGTGGCATGCGAATCGGACATCACACTCCATGCAGTACCGGGGGAGGCTGTTCAGCTTGTCCTGGCCGAAGTCGTACTGCTGGCGGCGTGAGATCAGATCCCCGATCGGGGCATCTCCGATGTTGCCGACGAGGAACTCGGGGTCCACGAAGTGGTCACAGGAGTAGAGGTCGCCGTTGTGTTCGAGGGCGAGACCCAGCCCGCAGGTCTCGTTGAACACGCACATGCCCGACTGCTCGAGTCCGGCGAAGTTGCGGGCGGTGGCCTCGAAGGTCTGGATGAACACCTCGCCCACGTCGTGGCGCACCCACTCGTCGAAGACAGTGGTCAGGAAGGTGCCGAACTGCTCGGGCCGGACGGATCGCTCCGAGGCGAACCCACCGCGGAGATCGGCCGGGTTCCCTTCGGCGTCGACCCGCTCCACCACGGGGATGAACTGCATCCAGTTGGTCCGGACATCGTCCCTGAGGAACCGGTACACCTCGAGGGGGTAGTCGCCGGTGAGGCGGTTGACGGTCGTCAGGACGTTGTACTCGACGCTGTGCTTCTGCAGGAGGCGGAGTCCTCGCATCACCTTCTCGAAGCTGCCCTTCCCCTGCTTCGTCACGCGATACGCGTCGTGGAGTTCGCGGGGACCATCGATGCTGATCCCGACGAGGAAATCGTGTTCGGCGAAGAACTCGCACCACTCATCCGTGAGAAGCGTGCCGTTGGTCTGGATCGTGTTGAGGAACGTCATCCCCGGCTTGCGATATGTGTTCTCCAACTCCATCGCCCGCCGGTAGTAATCGAGACCCATCAGCGTCGGCTCACCGCCCTGCCACGCGACGGTCACCTGGGGTATCTGATGAGCGTCGATCAGCTGGCGGATGTAGGTATCCAACATCTCGTCGGACATCCGGAATCGGTCGCCCTCATAGAGGAGTTCCTTGTCGAGGAAGAAGCAGTAGGTACAGCCCAGGTTGCAGACGGCGCCGGTCGGCTTCGCCAGGATGTGGACGGCCGCAGGCGACCACGCAGCGTCCTCCGACGAGGCGCCGTGGTCGCGCGCCGTCGGCATCGGCAGGGGGATGAACCTTTCCGACTCTGCCACACGGCCTCCTCCATCGTGACGGGCCGGGTGTGCCCGCACGAGCCGCTCACCCCGGGATCGGCCTACTCCCCTAGTGACTGGCGATGCCCTCTTCGAGTCTCGCCTTGATCCGGCTGATGTTGAACGACGCGGGAGGCTGGCGTGGCGGGAACTCGACGAAGCTCTGTGCCATCTGGGCGACGAACGCGATCGCCGGCGCTACGAGGAACGACCGGTCGAGGAGCCAGTCGTAGTAGGTGTTCGACGTTTGGTCTGCCTTCTCGAACGGGTCCGTGCGCAGGTTGAAGAGCTTGGGCACCCTCAGCTCGACGAACGGCTCGGCCCAGACCTGCAGGGTTCCTTGCACTCGCTGTTCGAGGAACACGAGCTTCCAGTTGTCGTATCGCAACCCGGTGACCTCGCCGTCGTCGTTGGCGTAGAAGAAGTACGGCCTCGGACTCCCATCCGCCACCCCGGTGATGTAGTCGAGCTGGTTGAATCCGTCGAGATGCACGCGGTACGTGGTCCCGTCGATCTCGTGCCCGGCCTTCAGCTTGTCCACGATCTCCGGCTCACCGGCGGCTGCCAGGAACGTCGCGAACCAGTCGGCGTGGCTCACGATCCCGTTCCGAACCTCCCCCGCAGGCACCCTTCCCGGCCATCGGATCACACACGGGGTGCGGTACCCGCCCTCCCAGTTGGAGTTCTTCTCGTTCCTGAACGGGGTGGTTGCCGAGTCGGGCCATGTGTTGGAATGGGGACCGTTGTCCGTTCCATACATCACGATCGTGTCGTCCGCCAGACCGAGCTCATCCAGCAGGTCCAGCAATCCCCCGACGTGGCGGTCGTGGTCGATCATGGTGTCGTGGTAGTTCGATTGCCACCGGCCGGACTGGCCCTTGCTCTCTTCAGGCGTATAGGTGCGGAAGTGCATGTGGGTGGAGTTGAACCACACGAAGAATGGCTTCTCCCCGCTGTTCGCGTCCCGGATGAAGCGCTGGGCCTCGGCGAGGAATTCGGAGTCGACGGTCTCCATCCGCTTCCGGGTGAGAGGTCCGGTGTCCTCGATGCGCTGGGTCCCGTCCTCATTCGCCCACGAGTGGATCACGCCTCGTGGGCCGAAGCGCGCTCGGAAGTCGGGGAAGTCCTTCGGATCGGGATAGTCCTCGTGCTCGGGCTCCTCCTCGGCGTTGAGGTGATAGAGGTTTCCGAAGAACTCATCGAATCCATGGGCGGTGGGTAGGAACTCATCGCGGTCTCCCAGATGGTTCTTCCCGAACTGGCCGGTCGTGTAGCCGCGGCTCCTGAGTGCCGTGGCGATGGTCGGGTCCTCGGGCCTGATCCCGATGTCTGCTCCGGGAAGGCCCACCTTCGAGAGACCGGTCCGGATGGGGTTCTGGCCGGTGATGAAGGCGGAACGGCCCGCGGTGCAGCTCTGCTCCCCGTAGTAGTCGGTGAAGCGGATCCCTTCGTTCGCGATCCGATCGATGTTGGGGGTCCGGTACCCCATGAGGCCGTCCGAATAGCAACTCAGGTTGGAGATCCCGATGTCGTCACCCCAGATGACCAAGATGTTCGGTCTGCCCTCCGGCATATCAGACGCGTCCCTTCGCTCGTGACGGTCCCTCGGTACGACGGGCCGCATGTCCTCATCACCTGGATGCGGACAACGCACGATAGCCGCCAACAAGATCGGTCGTGCAGGTCGAGCTGCTTGACATCTCTCATGGTGCGTCCCTCGTACGCCGATACACTCCGCATCATGATGCGCGAGGCGGCCTTCTTCGATCTCGACAAGACGATCATCGCGGGGTCGTCGACACTGGCGTTCGGTAAGCCGTTGTATCGGGCGGGCTTCCTCCACCGTGGCACCCTCCTTCGACTGGGCATCGCCCAGATCTCGTACATGCTCTTCGGGGCGGACGAGAGCAGCCTCGAGCGGGCGAGGGACGAGATGCTCGACCTCGTGTCGGGATGGCACAAGGCCGAGATCGAGTCGATCATCGCCGAGACCCTCGACGATGTCATCGAACCGCTCGTGTTCGCGGAGGCACTGTTCCTCATCGATGAGCACAAGCGCGCCGGACGAGCCGTGTACGTCGTGTCGGCGAGCCCCGAGGAGTTCGTCACACCGATCGCGGCGATGGTCGGCATCGACGGGGTCATCGCCACGAGGATCCGCACGGACCGTCTCGGCCGCTACGTTCCGGAACTCGAGCAGTACGTCATGGGTCCCGGCAAGGTCGATGCGATGCGGCGCGTGGCCGAGCGCGACGGGCTCGACCTGTCCAGGTCGTTCGCGTACACCGACAGCTTCACCGACATCCCGATGCTCGAGATCGTCGGGAACCCGATCGTCGTGAATCCCGAGAAGGATCTGAAAGAGGAGGCCGAATCACGCGAGTGGCCGATCCTCGAGTTCCAGAGGCCGGTCAGCCTCGGTCCGAGGGTGCAGTCACCCCCGCCGAAGGTGTGGGTCGGTGTCGCCGCCGGTGTGGCCGCCGCCGCCGCAGTCGTGGTGTTGAGCAGGCGCAGGATCGCGTCCTGACAGGGCCCTGACGACGACCGGGCAGCCACCGGTCACTCGCCCTCGGACGCTCCACTCCCCTTGGTCGCCGCCCGTTTCGACGCGACGCCCTCCGTGCGGGCAGCCTCGATCTTGTCGGTCGTGAGCTTCGGTGCCGCGTAGATGAACAGCGCCACGTATGCGATGGCCGCGAACCACCATGGCGCCCTGAGGGCGATCTCGCGGCTCGCTCCGACTGCTTCCATGCCCGACACGATGACCCCGCCGATCGCGAGCCCGATCGGCATCATCCCCCATGCGAAGAAGCGGTAGACGCTGTTCACCCTGCCGAGGAGCTGGTCGGGGATGATCGTCTGGCGGAGTGACACGGTGATCACGTTCCACAGCACGGCGGAGAAGCTGAACACGGCGAACATCACGAACACGACGGACCAGTGGGTCGCGAACCCGATGACCGCGTTCGTCAGGATGCTCATCACCAGCGTGAGGTGCAGCGAGGTGCCCGAGCCGAGCAGTTTGGAGACCCGCGGGGAGACGATGCTCCCGATGACACCGCCCACGGCACCGGACATGGCGAGGATCGCGAAGACGAACGCATCGATGCCGAGCACCTCCTGGGCAAACAGCACCAGGGTCGCGAACGTCACCATGCCGAGCCCGTTGAGGAGACCGAGGATGATCGCCATCGGGCGAAGGAGGGGGTGGTTCCACAGCCAGATGACCCCTTCCTTGATCTCCCCCCACCATTGGACCCTCGGTCCGCTCTGGGCGAGGGACCTGTCACTGGTCGCGAACGAGCCCGAGAGCAGGAAGATGAGGAGAGCTGCGATGGCGAATGTGGCCGCATCGAATGCGAACGGCAGGGAGAAGGCAACCGCGATGAGCACACTGCCGAGGGGTGGGCCGAGGAAGGAGTTCGTGACCATCTCGGCACCCCACAGGTTGCCGTTTGCACGTTCGAGACCGTCCGGTTCGACGATGGCCGGCAGGATGGTCTGG
>JAWOGV010000347.1:0-3543 GCA_046496605.1 Acidimicrobiia bacterium
CTTCGCGAAACCGGACATCCCACTGCGGAAGATGTCACCGAAGATCGAGATGAGGAGCCAGATCCAGACGAAGAAGAGGAAGAACCAGATCATCGCCCAGAAGATGTCGAAGAGTGGCATTGCCGAACAGTCCTTTCATAGACCTTGTCACGGACACACTACCCGATCCGACATTCTTGGGAATCACCCCAATCGGAGGATCTCACACTCTCGCGAATGGAGGAGGGGGCACCTCACGGTGCCCCCTCCTCGTCCGATGTATGGGTCGGGTCGACTCCTAGAAGTCCATGCCTCCGCCACCACCGTGGTCGTGGCCACCCGGCATCCCCGGAGCAGGCTCTGGCTTCTCGACGATGAGCGCCTCGGTCGTGACGATGAGCGCCGCGATCGATGCTGCGTTCTGCAACGTCGAACGTGTCACCTTCGCTGGATCGATGATGCCGGAGGCGATCAGATCCTCGTACACACCCGTGGCCGCGTTGAAACCGACACTGCCCTCGGTCTCGGACCTGACCTTGTCGACGACGACACCGCCCTCGTAGCCGGCGTTCACCGCGATCTGTCGGATCGGGGCCTCGAGCGCCCTCCGGACGATCTGACGACCGGCCTTCCAGTCGTCGCTCTTCCCGCGCAGTTTGTCGATCGCTGCGGCCGAGCGCAGGAGCGCTACGCCTCCGCCGGGGACGATGCCCTCTTCCACAGCCGCCCGAGTCGCCTGGATGGCGTCCTCGATGCGGTGCTTCTTCTCCTTGAGCTCGACCTCCGTTGCGGCACCGACCTTGATGACGGCGACACCTCCCGAGAGCTTCGCAAGACGCTCGGAGAGCTTCTCGCGGTCCCAGTCCGAGTCCGAGTTCTCGATCTCCTGGCGGATCTGCTTCACGCGGGCGGTGACGTCCGCGTGCGAGCCCGCACCCTCGACAACGGTTGTGTTGTCCTTGGTGATGACGATCTTGCGCGCCGTCCCGAGCATGTCGATGGTCGTCCCGTCGAGCTTCAGGCCGACCTCTTCCGAGATCACTGTCGCACCGGTCAGGATCGCGATGTCCTGCAACTGGGCCTTGCGACGCTCGCCGAACCCGGGAGCCTTCACGGCAACCGAGGTGAACGTGCCACGGATCTTGTTCACGACGAGGGTTGCGAGAGCTTCTCCCTCGACGTCCTCGGCGATGATCAGGACAGGCTTACCCGTCTGCATGACCTTCTCGAGTACGGGCACGAGGTCCTGTACCGAGCCGATCTTCTGGTTCGCGATCAGGATGTACGGATCGTCGAGAACCGCTTCCTGGCGCTCGACATCCGTGATGAAGTACGGCGAGATGTAGCCCTTGTCGAACTGCATTCCCTCGGTGAACTCGAGATCGACACCGAAGGTCTGGCTGTCCTCGACCGTGATGACGCCTTCGTTCCCGACCTTCTGCATCGCATCCGCGATGTGTCCGCCGATCTCGGAGTCGGCAGCGGAGTTCGCTGCCACATACGCGATCGAGTCACGATCGACCGAACTGACGGGAATGGCGAGTTCCGCGATCGAATCGACGACGGCCCTGACGGCCTCCTCGATCCCTCGACGCATCTCCATCGGGTTCGCACCCGCCGTCACGAGACGCAGCCCATCGGTCACCATCGCCTGGGCGAGGACCGTGGCCGTCGTCGTGCCGTCGCCTGCGACGTCGTTCGTCTTGTTCGCGACTTCCTTTGCGAGCTGTGCGCCCATGTTCTCGAACGGGTCGTCGAGCTCGATCTCCTTGGCGATCGTCACGCCGTCGTTCGTGATCGTGGGGGCTCCCCACTTCTTCTCCAGTACGACGTTGCGACCCTTCGGGCCGAGCGTCACCTTGACGGTGTTCGCGAGCTTGTCGACGCCGGCCTGGAGGCCGCGTCGTGCCTCGTCATCAAAATGAATTTCCTTGGCTGCCATGATGTCCTCCTCCTAGCCCAGGACCGCGAGCACGTCACGGCTGGAGAGGATCAGGAGGTCCTCGCCGTTGTGCTTCACCTCGGTGCCGCCGTACTTCGAGTAGAAGACGACGTCGCCGACCTTCACATCGACGGGTACACGAGCCCCGTCCTTGAACTCACCCGGACCCACTGCGAGGACCTCGCCCAGTTGGGGCTTCTCCTTGGCGGTGTCAGGTATCACGAGGCCACCGGCGGTCCGGGCCTCCGTTTCCTCTTGGGGCTTCACGACGATACGGTCGCCCAAAGGCTTGAGATCCATCCGACTCTCCTTCTTTGTTGAGTTAGCAGTCGGTGCTTACGAGTGCCAAGGATACCACTGTCGTTGGCAGTCGCGCACATCGAGTGCCAACCGGTCAGAACCCCAATCCGACAGGAGCGGTCCCAGGGCGGCTCCGGCTCAGGCGACCCCGTCCGGGAGGACCTTCGCGAGATCGGAACCCTCGATGATGCCGACCACCACGTCTTCGTAGGTCACGACGACACGACGCGTGCGGCCGGCGGGGCGGACGAGGAGGGACTCGAGTGGCGCATCCGCCTCGACGACGTCATCGGGGCCGATGTCGGTCATGAGCGACCTCACCCGCATGGACGGCCAGCGCGACGGTGCGACCGCATCGATCTCGTCCTGGCCGATCACGCCGACCACCCTTCCGTCGACCTCCACGGGCAGCGAACGAAGCCGAGGCCCGAGAGCGTGGAGATCGAGCATCGAGGCGACCGTGGCCCGTCCTGGCACGGCGTTGGGTGTTTCGCGCATCGCGTCACGAACCAGCAACCCGTCGAACGCTGCGCTCAACTGTTCCCGACGCCCGGCGCGGGCGGCAGTGACCGCGAGGTACCACCCTGCCGCCAGGACGAACAGGCCCACGGGCGACCTCCTGGTGAGCGTCACGGCTCCCGCACCGATCGCGGCGTACCCGATCCATCGTCCGACGGCCGACACCACCCGCGTGGCACCGACGCGATCGCCGGTCCGGGATGCGATGAGGCCTCGCAGGACTCGACCGCCGTCGAGTGGGAAACCCGGCAGGAGGTTGAAGAGCCCGATGCCGAAGTTTGCGAGGGCAACCGCGAGAAGGGCGGTACCGATCACGGAGTTCGCGCCCGCCAACGCGCCGACGAGCCAGCACAGGCCCCCGAGTGCCAGCGAAGCGATGGGGCCCGCCAACGCGACCGCGACCTCGGACCTCGGAGAGGGGTTGCCGTCGATCACCGAATATCCGCCGAAGAGGTAGAGCCGAATGGCGCGCACGCCGAGGCCGTGCCGAACAGCAACCACGACATGGCTCACCTCGTGGAGGAGCACACTCGCGAGGACCGCACACCCCGCGACGAGTGCGACCAGCCAGTTCGCGTCGTTCGTGCCGATCTGGGACATCCGAAGGTCGATGAGTACGACGATGGCGAACAGGATCGCAAGGACGAATGCCGAGGCATCGGCGACGACGGGGACCCCGAGGATCCTTCCGAGCCTGATCCCCGGTGTCATGTCGCCAGCGACAGACCGGGGTCGACGTCACCGGTCAGGTGGTCACCGTGCGCTCCCGAAAGGAGCCTGTCGACACCGACACTCGCGATCAT
>JAWOGV010000370.1:0-2650 GCA_046496605.1 Acidimicrobiia bacterium
GTTCGCGGGTGCCGCGCTCGTCGTGCTCACCTTTGCCGGAGCGGCATCGCTGATGTGGAGCGGCCGCCTGCCCTGACGACGGCGGTGGTCGTCGCGATCCCCAACGCGAGCGCGCCGCTGTGACAGATCGTGGTCAGGCTCGGAACAGCGTCGCCTCATCCATCAGGCCCGCCCGGGTGAGAACCGCAGCGGCGGTGTCAGCGAGTCCGAGGTAGGCGGCATCGGGCCGTGCGTGGACCTCCTCGGCAACGGCGGCCCAGTCGACATCCTCGGCGACGGCGGCCACGAGCGCAACGGCGTCATCGAACGAGACCCGGTTCGGATGCGTCGCCTGGGTGAGGCGATCGATCACGAGTCCGCGCAGTGCTATCACCGCAACGGTCGTACCGGGCTCGAGCTCGATGAGCTCGTAGTCGCTGTCGAGGGTTGACGAAGGAAACTCGACGAGGACGGTCTCGCCGCCCGACGATGTCCATGCGACGTGCCGGGATCCGTGGTCGGTGAACCCCGCCTCATGCAGGATCGCCCGATCGGCCTTCGAGACCGAGCCGATGACATCCACATCGGTCGGCCGGTACGAGCCCGTGTGGAGATCCACCGCTGTCCCACCGACGATCACCAACCGGGTGTCGAGGAGGGCTTCGATGGCGGCGACGACCCAGAGCCGACGCAGCGCAGGGTCGTCCGTGGCATCTGCCCGCTCGAGGGCGTGGGAGGCTCGCAGGCTCATCGGTCGAGCACCGCTCGCTCGGCGCTGGTGTCATCGCCCCGACGGTCCCGTTCGGCGAGCCGGTCCAAAGGGTCGGACGCTGCGAGGCCTGAGGCCAGCAGCCGGGCACGGTTCGCCTCCCGCCGCCCGAGCACGTCGGCGATCGGTGTGACAGGTGCGGGCTCGATCACGATATCGGCGAGCGTTCCGCCCGTGACGCCGAGGATCCGAACGAGCGTCGACAGTCTGGGGTCGACGAGGCCGTTCTCGATCCGGGAGAGCTGCGGTACGGCCACACCACAACGCCCGCTGACGTCACGCAGGGTCAACCGCGCCCTTCGCCGCCGGCGTCGAAGCTCCGAACCTGTGCGATACAGGAAATCATCCATGAGTTTATTGTATACAATAAACTCATGTGGCGTAAAGGCTAAACCACGAAGGGTGACGTCGTTCTCGCGCGACGATCGTGGCTTCCTGGACGGCGGGTCACTCCCCGGAGAAGTCCATCACCGGCCTCACCTCGACCATGCCGTGCCAGGCGCCGGGAATCTGCGCCGCCCACGACACGGCCTCGTCCAGGTCCGCGCACTCGAGCAGGTAGAAGCCGCCGAGCACGTCCTTGGTCTCTGCGAAGGGGCCGTCGGTGGTGATGACCTCCCCGCCCTTGCCCTTGACCCGCACCGTGGTCGCGGTTGCGGTGTCCTCGAGCGCCTCGCCTCCGACGATCACTCCGGCCGCGCCGGCCTTGGCGCCGAACTCGTCGTAATCCTCCATCACCTCGGCCCAGTCCTCGGGGGAACCCCCCTCGTCCTCTGCGGGCCCATAGATGAGTGCCATGTACTTGGGCATCGTGCTCCTCCTCTTCATCGGATACCTTCGTGGATACGACGAACGGGCTCCACCGATTTTCGACACCGGATCCGGTGAATCCTTCGCCCGGGTCAGCGACCTTCGAGCGGTGTCAGCTTCCATCGGGCATATGCGAGGTACGCCATGATGGCTGCGACCACGACGTTGGTCACGATGTTCTGCATCTCGCCTCGGTTGAGGTGGTAGATGAGTGCGCCCACCATGAGGATGGCCAGACCGGCGGCTGCGTAGATCGTCAGCTCGGGCCTGATCTTGGTCAGACCGGGGAGGATGAGACCGAGTCCGCCGAGGATCTCAGCTGTTCCCGAAACGATGTGGAGCGTGTCGCTGAGTTCGTACATCCATTCCATCGCCGATGGAAGACCCTCGGGCACGACGAAGTGCAGCACACCGATGGCGATGAAGTAGATGCCGAAGATGATCTGAATGGCCCACAGGAACCCGTTTGATTTGAGCATGCGTGGACGTTAGCCGACCGTCTCCGGCCGATCAACGACGGACGGCACCAGCGAGGTGCCCGAAAGGCGAGCATGGATGGCCGCTTCGAGGTCGGGGGGCACCACGGCATCGTCGTCACGAAGTGCGGGGAGCCTGTCGCTCGCATCGACGAGGGCCGCGTAGAGCGGAGGACAGGTGGGGCACGCCTCGAGGTGGGTCTCGACGAGCGTTGCGATCTGCGTGTCGAGGGATCCATTGAGGTACTCCGACACGTGGATGCGGGCGTCCCAACATCGCATGGGCACTCCTTTGAGATGTCGCCGGCGTTCGTGGCCTTCGGCGAGGGCGGTGACGAGGGCCATGCGACCCCTCCGAAGGCGCTGCTTGGCTGCAGGGATCCCGATGTCGTGGACCTCGGCGATCTCACGCACCTTCCAGCCCTCGACATCGTGGAGCGTCACCGCTGAGCGATAGATGAACGGGATTCGGATGAGCTCCTCGATGCCCTGCTCCGAATTCCCTTCATCTATCGCTCCGCGGTGACGCTCCACGATGTCGAGGGCTGGAAGGTGCGTGAGATCGCCGAGGTCCACGACATCGGGATCCCCGCAGCCAAGCAGCGCCTGCGCAGGG
>JAWOGV010000375.1:0-6383 GCA_046496605.1 Acidimicrobiia bacterium
GGACATCGGACTCGCCATGCTCGGCAGCCATGGCGAGGAGGCGGCGTCGTGACAGACGAGGCACCGCAGGAGCAGGGCACCGACGAGCAGGATGCACCGACGCTGTTCGAGAGGGTCACCGGTGTCGGGAGCTCCATCTGGCAGGCGATCCTGGTCCCCGCGCTCGCCGTGTTGACAGCCCTGATCATCGGGGCGGTCATCATCGCGGCGACCGACATCGACACGCTGAGCGTGTGGGGGAGCGACCCGGGCGAGGCGTTCCGGCTGACGATGTCCGGGATCGTTGACTCCTACAGGGCGCTCTTCGTCGTTTCCTTCGGGTCCACGCGGGCCGTGACAGAGACCCTCTTCGCAGCGACCCCCCTCATATTCGCCGGTCTCGCCGTCGCGGTCGGATTCCAGGCAGGGTTGTTCAACATCGGTGTGAACGGACAGATGCACATCGGAGGTATGGCTGCGCTGTGGGTCGGTTTCAGCTTCGCCCTCCCTGCCATGGTCCACGTACCGATGGCCATTGCAGCGGCGATCATCGGTGGCGCTGCATGGGCTGGGATCGCCGGCCTCCTCAAGGCGAGGACGGGAGCCCACGAGGTCATCACGACGATCATGTTGAACTTCATCGCCCTGTTCATGGTCGACTACCTCCTGAAGTCCTCCATCTTCCAGCAAGCGGGTCGGAACGATCCGATCTCCCAGCAGGTCGTTGCGAGTGCGCGGTTCCCGCTGCTCTTCGGGAGCTATCGGGTGAACATCGGGTTCCTGATCGCGCTCGCGGCGGTCGGCTTCATCTGGTGGCTCATGTATCGATCGACGATCGGCTACGAGTTCCGCGCCGTCGGTTTCAACCCGAGCGGTGCACGCTACGCGGGCATGAGCGTCGCGTGGATCTACGTCTCGGTGATGGCCGTGTCCGGCGCGATGGCGGGCATCGGTGGTGCGAACCAGATCCTCGGCCTCGAGCCGTACCGCGGCCTCTCGAACTTCGCGGGGACGATCGGGTTCGACGCGATCGCTCTCGCGCTCCTCGGACGGTCGCATCCGGTTGGCGTGCTGTTCGCAGGCCTACTCTTCGGCGCGCTTCGCGCCGGGGGTCGGGAGATGCAGGGGGCCGCGGGTGTGCCGATCGACCTCGTTCTGGTCCTCCAGGCGCTGATCATCGTGATGATCGCCGCACCTGAGCTGGTCCGTGCCATCTATCGCATCAAGACGCCCGAGAAGGAGCTCACGACGACGATCTCGACGGGGTGGGGCGGATGACGACCGCAACGGCCGACGCCGAAACCACCATCACGGTGCGGGCCACACCCGACGAACGCCGTGCCACCGCGATCGGGATCGTCCTGATCATGCTCGGAGCCTTCGTGATGTGGGCATTCGCCCTTGGGAGCGAATCAGGGGCCAGGGCGACATTCAACCTGTCGTTGCCAGGTGCACGGTTCACCGACCTGACCTGGGTGGTCAACGCCCGCTGGCTCGGGATCGCGGTCGCTGTCATCCTCGCCTTCCTCGGCGGTCTGGTGCTCCGAAGATCCCACCTCGCGTGGACGAACATCGCGCTGGCAATCGGTCTCGTCCTGTTCGCCCTTGCGTTCCTGACATGGGCCGCAGGGGGCAAGTCATTCAGCCTCGTCGGAATGCTGCGCTCGACCGTGCTGCTGTCGGTGCCCGTGACACTCGGCGCGATGACGGGCCTGATGTGCGAACGCGTTGCGGTGATCAACATCGCGATCGAGGGTCAGCTCCTCACGTCAGCATTCGTGGGAACCATCGTGGGATCGGCGTGGGGCATCTGGGCTGGGCTGATCGGGGCGATGCTCACGGGTGCGCTGCTCGGTGCCGTCCTGGCGGTGCTCGCCATCAGGTTCCGCATCGATCAGATCATCGCCGGGGTGGTGATCAACATCTTCGCCCTCGGGCTCACGTCCTTCCTCGCGAGGCGCGTCCTATCAGAGGCGCCCGACCTGAACTCGCCTGGGCGGTTCACGGCGTTCAAGATCCCGATCCTCGGTGACATCCCGGTGCTGGGGCCCATGTTCTTCGATCACGCCATGTTCGTGTATGTGACGTTCCTGCTGGTCCTGCTCGTGCATTTCGGCCTCTTCTACACCCGATGGGGGTTGCGGTCCCGATCCGTCGGTGAGCATCCGAAGGCCGCGGACACGGTCGGCATCGACGTGTACCGGACGCGATACCGCAACGTCATCCTCGGTGGATTCATCGCAGGGTTCGGTGGGGCCTTCTTCACCCTCTCACAGGTGTCACGGTTCGAGGAGAACCTGACAGCGGGAATCGGCTTCATCGGCCTCGCTGCGATGATCTTCGGTCGGTGGATGCCGTTCGGCGTCTTCGGGGCGGGACTCGTGTTCGGCTTCGCTCTCGCCCTCCAGCAGAAGCTCGGAATCCTCGGAACGCCGATCCCGTCGGAGTTCCTCTCGATGACGCCGTACATCGTCACGATCATCGTCGTGGCAGGGGTCGTTGGAAGGGCGAGGCCACCGGCAGCCGACGGCAAGCCCTACATCAAGGACTAGGCGCTGGCCGCGGAGTTGGCAACTTCATCGATCATCTCTCGACGCCGAAGAATCGCACGTCCTCGAGGGCGAGCTCGTTGAAGGGTGGGGCGTCCCCAACCGGCTCGGCGGGATAGGTGGTCGAGATGTCGACGCGCAGCGTGAAGGTCTCGAGGCTCGCGATCCGGACACGCTGCGCCTCGTTCGAATTGACAAGTCTCCCGCTGATGGGGACGTTGAGGTCGTTGACCATGATCGTGTACCCCTGGATCTTGTAGTTCTGCCTGAACTTGGTGTCGTCGGTGACGTTCTGGAACTCCATCTCGGTGATCTGCACCGGCGTTGCGAACGTGAACTCGAGCCAAGCGCCCACACCGCGTGCGCTCGCATCGTTCCATCGGGTCTCCGGGTCGCCATCGAGGAGGTTCTCCGGACCGAAGCCATCGGACAGCTCGGAGCTCGCCGTGACCGATGCGGGCGTGAGCTCAGCGACGATGACTGGCTGGGTCGTGGTGGTCGAGGTCGACGTTGTCTCCGGTCCAGCCACCGAGGCCTCGCCGCTGCGGAAGATGTTGATCATCAGGGCGACGAGCGCGACCACGAGTACGACCGCTGCCAGGACGCCGAGTGCCCGGAACCCGGGAGAGGTTCTTCCAACGGGCGCTGGAGCCAGGGGCATCGGCTCCGTGCTGAGCCGCGAGCCGCACCGTTCACAGTGGTGGTTGAACGGTGGATTCGAGGCGCCGCACGCAGGGCACGCAACGCTGTCGAGTGGGGCGTGCTCCGTCGTCACGTGAGCCGCGGGAACCACGCGATCGCTGTTGGCGGACGGGACCCCGGAGTCGATTGGCGGAGCGGGTGTCCGGGTCGGCGTCGGGGCGGCAGGGAGCTCGAACGGCTCGAACAGGTCGTCGAATTGGTCGTTTCTGTCGTCGGCCATGCCATCCCCGTCCGTCGTCCCGAAGCCCTGTCGGAAGTATCAGAGCGCCGCAGCGGTATTGTGCCACGGATGCCCACCCTCTTGTCGATACGAGTGGCCGAGCCATGGACCGCGCTGTCGCAGGTGGTCTTCGTGGCCCTCGTCATCATCCTCGCCGGCATGGCCCTGTGGCTCATCCACCGGTCCTGAACGTGTCGTACCGCCGCCCTAGTGTCGCGGTATGAAAGGTACCAGCCGGTCCGTCAAACCAACCTACCTGTGTGTCACCTGCGGCCACCACTCCGGCAAGTGGTCGGGCTTCTGTCCGCAGTGCAGGACACAGGAGCCGCTCGTCGAGACGGTGGCCGCCTCGGGCACGTCCGTCGGCGGATCGACGGAGCTGGTCCGTGCGATCGGCCGTGATTCGGGCGTCGCGGATCGAGAGGCGACCGGCATCTCAGAGTTCGACCGCGTGCTCGGTGGCGGGATCGTCCCGGGTGCTGCCCTCCTCATCGGCGGTGAACCGGGGGTCGGGAAGTCGACGCTGCTCCTCCACATCGCTGACGCCCTCAGCTCGGATGATCGGATGGCGCTCGTCGCCACGGCAGAGGAGTCCCCCCATCAGGTGCAGATGCGGTCGAGGCGCATCGGCGTGGGCTCGGGGGGCGTTGCCGTCGCCTCCGTGGCCGACGTCGACGACATCATCGCGCTCGCCATCGAGCATCGCCCTGCAATCCTCATCGTCGACTCCATCCAGACGGTGTCGTCGCTCGATGTGGGAGGCAGTGCAGGGGGAGTGACCCAGGTCCGCGAGTCGGCGGCGAGGCTCATCGCACACGCGAAGTCGACGGGCACGCCCGTCATCCTCGTCGGTCACGTCACGAAGGACGGGTCGATCGCCGGACCCCGAACCCTCGAGCACATGGTCGACGTCGTCCTGTACCTCGAGGGCGACAACCAGCAGGGTCTGCGATTCCTTCGCGGGATCAAGAACCGGTACGGATCCGTGAACGAGGTCGGTGTCTTCGAGATGACGGCGGAGGGCCTCGTCGAGGTTCCCGATCCCAGCGGTGTCCTCATCGGCGGTCGGGATGGTGACGCCGCAGGGTCGATCCTGTTCCCGACGATCGAGGGGCGCAGGCCGATGATGCTCGAGATCCAGGCGCTCGTCGTACCCACGCAGATGGAGCAACCGCGCCGGGCCGTCACCGGGTTCCCGACATCGAGGGTGCACCAGATCCTCGGTGTCATCGATCGCCACGCAACGATTCCCCTCGGGAACCATGATGTGTACGTGAGCGTGATGGGTGGAGTGAGGATCACCGAGCCGGGGGCGGATCTCGCCGTCGCCCTCGCCATCGCATCCTCGTATGCCGACATCCCGCTGCGCCGCACTGCCGCGTGGGGTGAACTGGGGCTCACGGGAGATGTCAGACCTGCCAGTCGATCGGCGCTGCGGCGGTCCGAGGCCCTGAGGATCGGCGCGGATCCGATACTCGCTCCGGAGGAGGGGACAACGCGCCTCTTCGAGATCCTGATCGAGTGCGGTTTCGGATCTGCGATCCGGTGAGCTACCGGACAGGGGTTCCGACCTCACCCTCGTCGAACGACTACCCTCCTGATCGATGACTCCGCAGGCCGCCGCATCCCTCGACCTCCTCCGCCGGTTCGCACCAGGTACGCCGCTTCGCAATGCGGCAGAGCTCGTGATGGCGCAGGGAACGGGTGCGCTCGTGCTGATCGGCGCCGGACCGAAGGTCGAGTCCGTCACGGCAGGAGGTTTCAGGCTCGAGGATGCCCGTTTCACGGCGCAGCGTCTCGCGGAGCTCGCAAAGATGGACGGTGGCATCGTCGTCGACGATGAGTCCGGCAGGATCCTCGCCGCGAACGTGCACTTCATGCCCGATCCGGACATCGAGACCGTCGAGACGGGTACCCGGTTCCGTACCGCTGAGCGCCTGGCCCGTCAGACGGGGCATGCGGTCCTCGCCGTGTCCGAGGAGGGCCACCTTCGGGCAATCGTGTTCTCCGGCGAGGTCCAGTTCCAACTGCACTCCGTGACCGAGCTGCTCGCCGAGGCGAATCAGCGACTCCAATCCCTCGAACGGTTGCGCCACCAGTTCGACGACGCGGTGGCCCGCCTCGATCGGTATGAGACCGATGGCGTGGTGTCCATACGCGACGTCGTGGGCGTGATCCAGAGGGCGGCGGTCATTCGTCGAATCGGGGATGACCTCGACACCATCTCTGCCGAGATCGGCGATGAGGCAGCACTCCTCGCGCTCCAGGCTGAGGACTTCGAACACGGGGTCTCCGAGATCGCGGACCTCGTCAACGCCGACTACCAGACGCGAAAGCCACGCAAGGGCTCGACCGTGTTCAGGAGGCTCGACGACCTCGAGCATGACGACCTGTACAGCGCAGACGAAATCGCTTCGATCCTCGGGTTCGGCTCCCTCGACGACCTCGCGATACCGCGTGGAATCCGAGCACTCGCCGATGTGCCGCGTCTCCCGGAGGTCGTCCGTGATGCGATCCTGCGACGTTTCTCGAGCTATGACCAGCTCATGCACGCGTCCGCAGTGAAACTCGCCGAGGTGGATGGTGTCGGGAGGACGAGAGCGACGACCATTCGGAACTACCTGGCGCGTCGCGGCACCACCTTCTCGCTATTCGACTCCCACGTTTCGTGACGCCGACACGGTGTCCGGTACACTGAACGACTCCAACGATCCTCGAGGTCCTGTGGCCACCAAGAAACCCACATCTGTGTCCGAAGCGGCGAGCAAGCCTGCGGCGAAGAAGCCTGCGGCGAAGAAGCCTGCGGCGAGCAAGCCTGCGGCGAGCAAGCCTGCGGCGAGCAAGCCTGCGGCGAAGAAGCCCGCTGCCAAGAAGGCTTCCTACCCATTCGACGTCGGGGACAAGGTCGTCTACCCGCACCACGGTGCCGCGAC
>JAWOGV010000137.1:0-4925 GCA_046496605.1 Acidimicrobiia bacterium
CCTTCGTCGCTCCGGCGATGCTCGCCGCATCGGCGATGAACGGCGCCGTGTTCGAGTCGACGAACATCTTCTTCAAGCTCAAGTACGGGAAGACCTACGACGGTGTGCTCTCGACACCCGTCAAGCCACGGGATGTGGCCACAGGGGAGATCGGCTGGACGCTCGCGCGGGGCGCGGCGTACTCAGCCGCCTTCCTCGTGGTGATGGCGATCATGGGACTGATCGAGTCGCCGTGGGGCATCCTCGCGTTCCCCGCGACCATCCTCATCGGCTTCGCCTTCGGTGCCGTGGCGACGGCAGGAGTGACGTGGATGCGTACGTGGCAGGATCTCGACCTCGTCACCCTGATCACCCTGCCGCTGTTCCTCTTCTCGGCGACGTTCTACCCCATCGAGGTCTACCCGCCCGCATTCCAGGTCATCACCTGGTTCTCCCCGCTCTATCAGAGCGTCGTCCTCGTTCGCGGCCTGACCCTCGGAGTCCTCGACTGGACCATGCTCGTCGCACTCGCCTACCTCGTGGCACTGGGCCTCATCGGCTCGCTCATCACCTCCCGCCGCATCGGCTCCCTCCTCCGAACCTGAATCGCGTCCACCCTTCACAATTCGGAGTCCGATCACTCCGTGATCGGCAGTCCCTTGCCTACGAGCCCGCGAGCACGGGAGTGGGAACCGGCCGAGGTGTGGGTCTTCGGACGGGGATCCCCCTGCATCGTCGCTTCGCTCCTCTGCCGTCCCCCTTGAAAGGGGGACGAGAAAGACGCGGGATCGTCCTCCCTCTCAGCGGGCCGAGAGAGACCGACTTCGTCCTCCCTTCACAATTCGGAGTCCGATCACTTCCTGATCGGCAGCCTGCCACCTGCGAGCTGGGGTTCGGGGTCCCAGGCGGTCGGCTCACGCGCAAGACGTCAAGACTCTTGGGGGGACGGGCGAACGAAGTGAGCCAGGGGGGCATGCGAGCCCGCGAGCACGCAGTGAGAAACGGCCAAAACGCGAAACGTCGCACAGAGACCCCCGACACCCCGGACGTCGCACGGCCAACGTCGGTAGGGTGACGAGATGCTCGACTTCGTAGCGGCGGTGCTCATGGCGACGGCACTCGCGCCGGGCCAGGGGGTGGGTGTGGTCGACCCCTCGACCGCCACTTGGTATCTCACCGTCGACGGCACCGAGACGACCTCATTCGTGTTCGGAGATCCGGGAGACATCCCGATGGTCGGGGATTGGGACTGCGACGGCATGGATACCCCCGGCATGTACCGCCAGTCGGACGGGTTCGTGTACCTCCGCAACTCCAGCACGCAAGGGATCGCCGACATCCGGTTCTTCTTGGGCAACCCCGGTGACATGCCGATCGTCGGTGACTTCAACGGTGACGGCTGCGACACCGTCTCGGTCCATCGGCCCGGCACAGGGGAGATCTTCATCATCAACAGCCTGGGACGTGACGACGGTGGCCTCGGCGGCGCCGAGTTCTCGTACGTCTTCGGTAACCCGGGGGATCAACCGTTCGTCGGCGACTTCGACGGCGACGGAATCGACACGGTCGGCCTGCACCGCCCATCGACCGGGCTTGTCTACCTGCGCAACGCCCACAGTCAGGGCATGGCGGATACCCAGTTCGTCTTCGGTGATCCCGATGATCGGATCGTGTCGAGCGACTGGGATGGTGACGGCATGGTCGCCCCCGGTGTCTTCCGACCGACCACCGGGACCTTCCATCTCCGGTCCACGAACACGGCGGGGAACGCCGATGTCGACCTGCGCTACGGGTTGGGCAGGATGCTGCCAGTTGCCGGACGGTTCGGCGACCTCCCGGGCGGCGACCGCGCACCGGGGATCACCCTGCCCATCGTGTCCCGCGGGACGTGGGGTGCGGTCCCTGCCGACCCGGGACTGGTCCCCCACACCATCGCGCGCCTCACGATTCACCACGCGGGCACGACGGAGGGCACGCCAGGGCCGCCGAGGTATCGCGCATGGCAGCAGTTCCACATGTCACGCGGCTGGCCCGACATCTCCTACCACGTCATCGTCGGCATCGACGGCACGATCTACGAAGGCCGCGACCCCGCATACCGAACCGACACCAACACGGGCTATGACACCGCCGGTCACTTCCAGATCGTGCTCGAGGGCAACTTCGAGGTCGAGGAGCCGACCACCGCGCAACTCGACTCACTCGTGCGCCTTCTCGCATGGGCGTCCCTTGAATACGGCGTGTCGCCGACGACGATCAGTGGCCATGGCGACCACGGCGCGACCCTCTGTCCCGGTGAGGATCTGGCTCGCCGCATCGAGTCGGGTGAGATCGAGGAGGCGGTACTGGCCCTCCTGGGTGGTCGTTGACGACCTGTCGCCAAGGGCTGCCGCCGTCGTCCCGTCTCGCTGAGCTGCCACCGGAGTACCGTTTCGGTATGTTCGGAGGCGGCTTTCGCATCGGGTCGATCCTCGGGATCGAGATTCGCATCGACGGATCCTGGCTGGTCATTGCGTTCCTCATCGCGTGGAGCCTGTACCTGCAGTTCCGCTTCGTGTTCGAGGACCTGCGGCCGGAGCCGGGTTTGGCGTTGGCCGTGGTGACGGCAGGTCTGTTCTTCGGATCGGTCCTGCTCCATGAACTCAGCCACTCTGTCGTGGCGCGCAGCCTCGGCATCCCGGTCCAGGGGATCACGCTGTTCCTGTTCGGCGGCGTCACCCAGACGAAGATGGACGCCGAGTCCCCCGAGGACGAGTTCAAGATCGCCATCGTCGGCCCGCTGATGTCGTTCGTGCTCGCCGGGGTCTTCTGGGCACTGACCGTGACAGTCGGCTCCGTGATGCCCGACCCCGTTGCGTGGGCGCTCGGGTACCTGGGTTGGATCAACCTCGCGCTCGGGATCTTCAACCTGCTGCCAGGGTTCCCACTCGACGGAGGCAGGGTCCTGCGGTCGATCCTGTGGAGGCGTTCCGGGAGCGTGACGCAGGCGACACGTGGCGCGGCGCGGGGGGGACAGGTGGTGGCGATCGCGATGATCGCCTTCGGGTTGGTTCGCGTCTTCTCCGGGAACCTCGGTGGCCTATGGCTCGCGGCCATCGGGTGGTTCCTGTACCAGGCAGCAGGTGCATCGGCATCCGGTGTCGTCATGCGGCGCCTGCTGCGCGGCCTGAACGCCGGAGACCTCATGTCACCCGACCCGGTGACGATCCCTGCCAGGATCACGCTCACCGAAGCGGTGGACCACTACTTCCTCCGCTACGACCACTCGGCGTTCCCGGTCGATGACGAAGGGGTCTCGACCGGCCTGTTGACACTCAGAGCGGTTCGCCAGGTGCCCAGGGACCAGTGGGACTTCATCCAGGTGTGGCGTGCCATGACGGCACTCGAGGACCTGCACTGCGTCCCGGCCGACCTGCCGATGGACGCTGTCCTCGAGCAGCTCCAATCCGAGGAGATCGACCGGGTGCTGGTCATGGACGGGGACCGGGTTCTCGGCATCATCAGCCCGCGGGACGTTGCACGCTGGGTCCATCGCTCCGAGGAACTCGGCCTCACCCAGACCGATTGACCCGGCCCCGCTGTCGATGGGCTCACACGACCCCACCCCCCATGGGGTGGGGTATACTCCCCCGCATGAAACCTGAGCACAAGGTGTCCGCGCTCAACCGCCTGAAGACGGTTCGGGGTCACATGGACGCCGTCATCCGTATGGTCGAGGAGGAGCAGTACTGCCCCGACATCATGAAGCAGGTCTCTGCGTTGCAGGGTTCCCTCGAAGGGGTGAACCGGGTATTGCTCCAGAACCACATCGAGACCTGCGTCGTCGAGCACGTCAAGGAGGGACGATCCACCCAGGTCGTGGACGAGCTCATGGAGACCCTTCGCTACACACCAACGAGAGGAACACAATGAACCAGATCACACTGAACGTCCCCGACATCTCGTGCGGGCACTGCAAGTCCTCGATCGAAGGTGCAGTCGC
The DNA here is from genome assembly GCA_046496605.1 of Acidimicrobiia bacterium. Taxonomy (GTDB): domain Bacteria; phylum Actinomycetota; class Acidimicrobiia; order Spongiisociales; family UBA5794; genus SZUA-442. Next base: position 3,962 of record JAWOGV010000137.1, read on the forward strand.
CCCCATGGACGGGGTTGCATCCGCCGAGGCCGCTATCGACGCACGCACCGTCGCCGTCACCTATGACGAGTCCGCCGTCGATCTCGAAGCGATCATCACGGCGATCGAGGACCAGGGCTACGGCGTCGCCCGCTGACATGACGGACACCATTCGGTTCGATGTTGAGGGTATGACCTGCGCCTCGTGCGCGGTTCGGATCGAACGCGTCCTGTCCAAACAGGACGGCGTCGAGTCCGCTGTCGTCAACTTCGCAGGGCAGGAGGCCAGGGCGACCGTTGCCGAGGGAACCGACGTCGAACGGCTCCGGGCCGCCGTTGCCAAGATCGGGTACGACATCGACGAGATCCACCCCGACGACGTTCGCATCTCGGTGACCGAGCGCTACAGCGCCGAGGCGCGGTACCAGCTGCGCAACGTCATCGGTGCGGCCATCCTCACGGCCCCCGTGATGGTCCTTGCGATGATCGGGCCGTTCGAGCTGTGGAACCCGTGGGTCCAGTTCATCCTCACCACGATCATCGTGTTCGTCTTCGGTTGGCAGTTCCACGCAGCTGCTTGGAAGCAGATCACGTCGCTGTCGCCTGCGATGGACACCCTGATCTCCGTCGGCTCCCTCGCGGCGTGGGGGTACTCGACGGAGGTGCTGCTGGTGCAAGGCGCAGAGCACATCGTCGGCGCGGATCACATGGGCAGCGGCGGGGCGTTCGTCTTCTTCGAGACAGCGGCGATGATCGTGACGCTCATCCTGTTGGGCCGTTACTTCGAGGCACGGGCGAAAGGTCAGGCATCGAACGCAATCGCCAAGCTCGCTGAACTCGGTGCGAAGCAGGCTCGGCTGGTCCGTGACGGCGTCGAGGTCATGGTCGATCCGCTCGACCTCGCACCCGGCAACACCGTCGTCGTCCTCCCTGGCGAGAAGATCCCCGCCGACGGCGTCGTGACCGCGGGTCGATCCGGGGTCGA
>JAWOGV010000165.1:0-6471 GCA_046496605.1 Acidimicrobiia bacterium
CATGAGGTCCACATACACCTTGAGCTTGGGTTCGGTTCCCGATGGGCGGGCGAGCACCCGTCCCGCGTCACCGAGGTCGAGCTCGATCAGGTTCGTGGCTCCGAGGTACCGCGGCCGTGCATCGGCGCCCTCGGCGAAATCCGTCATGCCGACGATCTCGTGGTCGGCGAGGCTCATCGGTGGGTCGGAGCGCAAGGCGGTCATGGCACGACCGATGTCCTCGATGCCCTCGACTCCCTCCCTTCGGATCGAGACCTGGGTCGAGGTCCAGATCCCGTAGCGCTCGTAGAGCTGACCGAGCCGGTCGAGGACCGTCTCGCCGTCTGCGGCCGCCGATGCGGCGAGGACGGCAAAGGCAACGGCTGCGGAGATCCCGTCCTTGTCTCGCACCGTGGTTCCGATGCTGTAGCCGAGCGCCTCCTCATACCCGAGCACCATCGGTGGTTGACCTGCATCCTCGAGGTCGAGGGCAGCGGCGCAGATCCACTTGAATCCGGTGAGTGTCTGAGCCCAATCCACTCCGTGCGCCTCTGCGATGATGCCGAGCATCGGTGATGAGACGACCGAGCTGATCACGGGACCCTCCGCTCCGGGCGTGGAGGACAAGAGGAAGTCTGCGAGGAGGCATCCGATCTGGTTGCCCGTCAACGCACGCCACATCCCACCGGGGAATGGGATGGAGACGGCGAGACGATCGGCGTCCGGATCGTTCGCGAACACGATGTCCGCGTCGATGGCCATGGCGAGTTCGTGCGCCATGTCCATCGCACCAGGTTCCTCGGGGTTGGGGAAGGACACGGTGGGGAAGGTCCCATCCGGTTCGAACTGACGAGCCACAGGATGGAGCCTCGAGAACCCGAACGATCTCAGCGCCTCGATCACCGCACGGCCCCCGACACCGTGCATCGCCGAGTAGACGATCGAGAGGCTTCGGTCACCGGTGATCGCGGGCAGCACGCCTGCAACGTCCCTCAGGTAGTCGTCGAAGAGATCCCTGCTGACCTCCGTGACCCTCGGATGCTCGAAGGGCATAGCTGTCCGCGGGACGGTGTTCGCCGCCGGAACCGAAGCGATCGCCGCAGCGATCGCCACATCGGCAGGCGGGACGATCTGGCCACCCGTCGACGAATACACCTTGTACCCGTTGTCGGCCGGTGGGTTGTGGCTCGCCGTGATCACGATCGATGCGCACGCGCCGTACTTCAGTCCTGCGTAGGCCACGAGCGGCGTCGGTGTCGGATCGGCGAAGTACTGCACGGTGAACCCTGCCGCGCTCAGGACGCCGATGGTGTCCTCCATGAACGACGCCGATGAGGGTCGGGCGTCGCGACCGACGACCACCAGTCGCCTCTTGGGGTCCGTACTCGCCCTCAGGTGATCCGCGAGCCCCGCAGTCGTGCGGATCACGACTGCCCGGTTCATCCGATTGGATCCGGCCTCGACAGCGCCTCGGATGCCCGCGGTGCCGAACTCGAGGAACCCCGTCATCCGATCCGCGAGCTCGGCTTCGTCACCGGACGCGATGATCGACGCCAATTCCGTACGGGTGATCGGATCGGGATCGCCCTCGATCCAGATGTGGGCGCGGGACACGAGATCGTTCATGATCCGAGGCTACCGCCGGCCCGATCCCTGAGAGGGAGCCAGGTCACGCCCCCGTATCCCTGAGCGGCGATCGGGGAGCCCCACGACGGCGATAGCCTTGGACCCATGGACGCTGCGCCACTGTGTTCGTCACCGGGTTCGTCCGCGGGTTCACTGGGTCCGATCCGACGAGCCGAGACCCTCGACGCCATCGGTGGAGGCTCCTTCGACGTCATCGTCATCGGTGGCGGCGTCACCGGTGTGGGTTGCGCCCTCGATGCGGTGTCACGAGGCCTGTCGGTCGCCCTCATCGAGCAGCGAGACCTGTCGTCAGGGACGTCGAGCCGCTCCTCCAAGCTCTTCCATGGCGGGTTGCGGTATCTCGAACAGTTCGACTTCAAGCTCGTGATGGAAGCCCTCCACGAGCGGGAACTGATCCGCCAGCACCTTGCGCCACATCTCGTATGGCCGGTGCCGTTCGTGTATCCCCTCGAGCACCGGGTCTGGGAGCGCGCGTACGTCGGTGCCGGCATCACGCTGTACGAGGCACTCGCCAAGCTCGGCGGAAACACGCTTCCCCGCCAGTGGCACCTGGGTAGGAAGGAGCTCCGGAGGGTCTTCCCGAGCATCAGGAAGGACGCCTTCGTCGGCGGCATCCGTTACTACGACGCCGGATGCGACGACGCACGCTACGTGGTTGCCGTGGCCCGCACAGCCGCGGCCATGGGCGCACGCATCCTGACGAGTGCACGGGTCGAGGACTTCATCCGTGACGGGGAACGCGTGACGGGAGTGCGCGCACGCTGCCTCGAGACAGGTCGTGAGCTCGAAGCGTCGGCGCAGGTCGTGGTGAATGCCACGGGCGTGTGGACCGACTCCATCGAGGCGAAGGTCGGGGACACGAAGACCGATGTGACCGCCTCCAAGGGCATCCACATCGTCGTTCCGCGCGACCGCATCCGATCCGAGGTCGGCTTCATCACGAAGACGAAGACCAGCGTGTTGTTCCTGATCCCCCACGAGCACTTCTGGCACATCGGGACCACGGACACGCCGTGGGAACTCGGGCTCGCCCACCCAGCCGCCAGCCGCTCGGACATCGACTACGTGCTCGAGCAGGTCAATCGCGTGATCGAACCCCCACTCACCCACGACGACGTCGTGGGCGTCTATGCGGGCCTGCGTCCGCTCGTGAGCGGCGAGTCGGAATCGACGGCGAAGCTGAGCCGGGAGCACTCCATCACCATCCCCGCACCCGGCCTCGTCACGATCGCCGGGGGCAAGTACACGACATACCGCGTGATGGCGCAGGACACGATCGACAGGGCATTCGAGTCGATCGGTGTGCCCATTCCCGGCACACGGACCGAGGAGGTGCCCCTCATCGGAGCAGCGGGCTACGCGGACTTGATGTCACAGATCGACGACATTGCAGCGACCTACAGCGTGGAACCGGACGAGGTACGCCGGCTGGCGCGCCGATATGGCGACGAGGCGACGATCGTGCTCGACATGGCAGCCTCCGACCCTCGCCTCGCCCAGCAGGTCCCATCTGGTCGATACCTCGGTGCTGAGGTCCGTTTCGCAGTCGAGCACGAGGCCGCGCTGCATCTCGACGACGTCCTCACCCGCCGGACCAGGCTCTCGATCGAGTGCCCGGATCGCGCCGTCCTCGGCGCACCGTTCGTGGCAGCGATCATGGGCGACGTGTTGGGATGGGACGATGCGACCATCGAGCGGGAGTTGGAGCACTACGAGGCCAGGGTGGCCGCAGAGCGCGAATCCCAGACAATGCCTGACGATCACACAGCGGACGCCGCACGCATGGGCGCACGCGACATCCGCACCCTCGGCGCCGGGTGACCGGTCAGGCTTGTTCGGTGAACTCGATGGCCGGTTGACGCGAGTAGTCGTAGATGACCCACGTGTGGGCCAAGTGGTCATGCCACGCCTGGCGGTCGTCGTCGATGAGCACCCAGATGTAGCCGAGCCAGAACGCGATCGCCGACAACCCGTAGCCCACGACGCGGATGATGGACCGGCCGATCGTCGGCGGATGCCCGTCGTGGCCGATGACGCGAAGGCCGAGGAGCCACTTGCCGATCGTGCGACCCGTCAGGGACCAGAACATCACGAAGTACAGCCCGATGATCAGCGGGATGAGGAAGACGTAGATCGCGCCGAGGCTGATCCTCAGATCGAGGCCGACCTGGTCGATCACGTCGTCGATGAGTACGGCGATCCAACCACCGATCGCCACGATGCCGGCGACGACGGCGGCGTCGGCGACATAGGCGAACAGGCGCGTCACGAACCCGGCGGTCCGACCGTTGAGGACGTGCTCGACGTTCTTGCTCACGAGTTGATCGCCGGCCTCGGTGGGAGCTGCCTCGCAGGGCGACGTCCCAGCCGCCTGAAGATCCCCTCGGTGAGGCGGTCTGCCGCGGCCCCCGTCTCGCGGATCTCCTGGATGGCGGACCCCGTGATGCCGAGCGTCTGCTCACGTACGAGATCGCCGAGTTCCTCGGACTCGCTGAGGAGGCCGACGATGCCGTTGACCGAGCTCTCGAAGGCGCGGACGGCGAGAACGCGCCCCCTGGCGTACTCGGCCGTTCCGACATCGGAGAGCCTGAGCCGCTCCTGTGCGAGGGCGGTGCGCGCCGGTTCGGTGACACCGGCGACGAAGGCCGAGACTCCCGTGATGCCCGCGAGGTACGCGGCGGTGTCGACCGCGACACCTGCGACGCGGATGACCGGATATGCCATCCGATAGCTGGTCGTGCCGACGGCGGTGATGGTCCGCGGCAGTTCCGACACCCATCCCACGGCCGCCATGAGCGTGGGGTCGGCATGGATGGGTCCGACGAGCTCGCCGCTGGGGGCGACGTCCGCATCGTCGAGCTCGTTCGACATGGCGAGCAGCCTGTCGATGCCCTCGCCGATGCCACCCGCGACGAGCCGGACGATGGTCGCATACGCGTCGCGTCGCGGGGTCATTCCACGGGAATCGGCGTCGGCGGTCTGGCTCATCCACGGCACACTACTGCGCTATGGAGACGGGCAGGATCCGGTGGCCGCAACGGCGACTCGGGGCATATACTGCCCGGGCGTAGCCGGTCCGGCTCTGTACACTGCGGGCGCCTTGCCCCCATCGTCCAGCGGCCTAGGACTCCGCCCTTTCAAGGCGGCAACGGGGATTCGAATTCCCCTGGGGGCACGACGTGGGGGCGTGGTGAAGCCTGGAGTTCACGCCGGCCTGTCAAGCCGGAGGTCGCGGGTTCAAATCCCGTCGCTCCCGCCACATGCAACGCTCGGATCCTCGATCCGGGCGTTGGTCATGAACCGGTCAGGTAGCTCAGCTGGTAGAGCACCGGTCTGAAAAACCGGGGGTCGGCGGTTCGATCCCGCCCCTGACCACAGAGGAGAAGCCCCAGCGCGAGCGGGGGCTTCGGTGTTTCGTGTGCGTTCGGATCAGGTGGTCGGCACTCAGGCGTTCGTATCCTTCGGTGTCGATCCGTTCTCAGCCGATTCGTCGTCGGAGGCACCCTCCTTCAAACCCTCGCGCAGCTCACGGGCCGATTGGCCGATCGATCGAGCCAGCGCCGGGAGTCGTGTGGCCCCGAACAGGAGCAGCACGACCACGAGGATCACGATGATCTCCGGCCCCCCGATATTCCTCAGCATGCGTGCTCTCCGCTGTTGTCGAACCGCCACTCGAAACCCTAGCGAGCCGGGCAGCATTCCGGCACGACGACTCCCGGTGTGGAACTCACTTCTTGAGGATGAACCGCACCGCGAGGATCGTCAGCTCGTAGAACAGGTAGAGCGGAGCCGACAGCATCAACAGGGTGAGGGGATCGCCGGTCGGCGTGATGAAGGCGGCGACGACGAGGATGATCACGAGCGCCCATCGTCTGTTCGAGCGCAGGGCAGCGCTCGACACGACTCCGAACGCGGCGGCAGAAAAGAGGAACACGGGGAACTCGAACGCGATACCGAACGCGAGGATGAACCGCATCGCGAATCGGAAGTAGAGGTCGGCGCCGATGACAGGTTGGAGCGCGTCGCCCCCGAAGCCGAGGAGGAACACGAGTCCCCGCTCGAGGGCGACATAGCCGACCGTGATCCCCGCGAGGAACAAGACTGCGAAGATCGCGGTCATCGGGATGGCCCACTTCTTCTCACGGGCCGTGAGGGCCGGTGCGACGAAACGCCATGTCTGATAGAGGATGACGGGGGATGTGATGATCAGCCCCGTCCACAGCGAGATCTTCATCACGACGGAGAACGCCTCGGACGGTCGGAAGAAGCTCAGGCCTGAGTCGGGAACGGCTATCTGGTACGGCTCGGCGAGGAACGACAGCACCTGTTCGTGGATGACAAATCCGATGATCGACCCGATGAGGATCGCGACCGAGCACTTGATGAGTCGGTCGCGCAGCTCACCGAGGTGGCCCAGATAGCTCGCCGTGCCCGCGGTCATCCCGCACGTCCTTCAGGGTCCGCACCGTCGCGTGGCTCCTCCGATCGGTCGGGATCCAGGTCGCTCGACGCCGTGATGTCGGTGATCGCCGCATCAGTGTCGGCAGGCTCACCGTCGGAGGCACCACTCTCCGAGGCGTCGTCGGAAGGCGTCCGAGTGGATCCCGATGACCCCGTGACCGCACCAACGGCATCCGAAAGGTCCTTGCGGACTCCGTCGAACTCCTTCATCACATCGGTGAGCGGCTTGGCGTCGTCGCCGTACTCGGCCTGGACGGCCCGTGAGAACTCGCGCGTCATGGACCGTGCCTTCGCGAGGAACTCACCGACCCTCCGAGCGAACTCGGGGAGGCGGTTCGGTCCGAACACGATCAGGATGATCACCACGATCGTGAGGATCTCTCC
>JAWOGV010000274.1:0-7798 GCA_046496605.1 Acidimicrobiia bacterium
ACCGAGATGGTGATGCCTGGTGACAATACGGAGATGACGGTGAAGTTGGGGAAGCCGATCGCGATGGATGAGGGTTTGCGGTTCGCGATTCGTGAGGGTGGCCGCACGGTGGGTGCTGGTCGTGTCACGAAGATCTTGGCCTAGACGTAGAGATACTCGAACGAACGAAGTGAGTGAGTAAGACATGGCAAGTGACAAGAGACCGCCGATCACGCTCGCATGCGAGTCGTGCAAGCGGCGCAACTACGTCACCACGAAGAGCAAGACGAACACGAGGGAACGCCTCGAGCTCAAGAAGTTCTGCAAGTGGTGCCGAGCATCGACGCCGCATCGAGAGACGCGGTAGTCACCTGCCGCACATGCACAGGAGGGAGCCGATCGATCGGCTCCCTCTCGTCGTGGCGATCGTCTGGTGATGAGGCGTGCCCGCGATGTGCGGGCGGGTAGTGTCCTGTGCCATGCTCGATGACCTGAACTCCCCGCTCGATCTCGTGGGTGCCCGCCTCGGACCCGTCGACATCGCGGTCACGGGGGACCGGATCGAGTTCTTCGTCGACGCGACGGGCGACGATCCCCATCGGTGGGTCGATACCGCACCGCCGGGGTTCGCTTCCGTCCTCCTCTTCGGGGTCGCCGACCTGTTCCTCTACCACCCGAAGGTCGTTCCCTTCACCGCGACCCTGCTCCACCTCGACCAGTCGTTCACCTACCTGGCCCCCATGAGGGCGGGGACGACCATCACGATGGAGGGCACCATCACGAGGGTCCGCGAACGCGGCGGATCGTTCTTCGTCACGTTCGACGCCGAGGGCATCGACGACTCGGGCCCCGTCGTGACCTCGTCCTCGACGTTCGTGCTGTCCGACCAGCGCGCAGCGGCGCCCGGCGCCGAGTTGACCGAGCCAGCCGTGCGGGACAAGGGCATCGATTCGGGACATCGGCGCTCCGCGAGCCGGCATGACCTCGTCCGGTACGCAGCCGCCACGCGTGACTTCAATCCGCTCCACTGGGACCACGACGTCGCCGTCGCATCCGGGCTTCCGGGCACCGTCGTGCATGGACTCCTGATGTACGCGTGGATGGTCCAGGCGGCGCTCGCCGATGGCGGTGCAACGGCGATCAGCGAAGCGAGGATCCGGTTCCGGTCCGCGTTGCACCCTGGCGAGCAGGCATCGATACGTACGGCCCGGGAAGGCCGGACGGTGGGTGTGGAGGTGTTGCGGGATGCAACCCTCCTCGTCTCGGGGACGGCTACCGTGGACGAATCCCTTGACCCAGCCTCGGAGTAACGGCATGGAACGCGAACGGGTCGTACCCATACGACCGGACGATCTCGTCGAACGGGCACGAGCGGGTGACCGTGACGCCTTCGGCGAACTCGTACGAATCCATCAACACGAGGTGTACACGTTGGCCGTCAGGCTCGTCCATGATCGGGATCTCGCTGCGGATGTGACGCAGGATGCGTTCGTGCGCGCATGGCGCGCCATGCCGAAGTTCCGCGGCGACGCGAAGTTCTCGACCTGGCTCCACCGCATCACGGTCAACACGGCGTGGACGCATCGGACGCGACGCAACAGGGTCCGCCTCGACCCGCTCGAGTCGCTTGCGGCCGAGCCGGAGTCGACGTTCCTCGACCCGATCAGGGCGGGGGAATCGGCGATCCTCGCCCCGACGATCGCGGAGGCACTTGCGTCCCTGTCGTCGTCCGTGCGCGCCGTGGTCGTCCTCAAGGACATCTATGACTGGAGCCACGCCGAGATCGCTGACCACCTCGACATCACCGTCACCGCGGCGAAGGTTCGCCTCCATCGCGGTCGCAAGGAGTTGCGAGAGAGCCTCCGCGGATGGAAGGACGGGTCCGAATGAACGTCCGATGCGTTCCGGTCGCCGCGACACTGACAGCTCGTGGGGAATCCGGCCTCACCGATGCGATGCACAGGCATGTGTCATCGTGCATCCGATGCAGGGCAGAGCTGTCGGATCACAGAGCGATCGAGGTCGAGATGCAGCAGCTGCGGTCGGTCTCGTACCCTGCACCACCCGAGGTGTACCACAGGGTGATGGACACCATCGGGCCGTGGAGCGTGCCGGCGCCGGAGCGAAACCGTGATCACCGCGCAGCCATCGCCGCCGCAGCAGCAGTCGCAACTGCTGCCGCGACGGCTGCAGCGGGCACCGCGGTGTTGGTCCTCCGTCACCGACAGCGCGCGGCCTGAGCGCCTCGCAGCGCAGTGCAAGCGATCCACGTCGGGAATTCCCTGATGATTCGTGGACCCGCCACCATCGGACGGCGGGGGTCACAGCCCGGCGGGCAGGTTTACACTTCCCAAGAGGTGTACATATACTCCACGGCCGAGCCCATCGCGTGGCCGGAGGGGTGTAGCTCCAATTGGCAGAGCGCCGGTCTCCAAAACCGGATGTTGTGGGTTCGAGTCCCGCCACCCCTGCGAACTACTGAGGAGTAGGCAGTTGAACCGTGAGATGCGTCGCCTCCAGGCGAAGGAAGAAGAGCGCTCCAAGAAGCGACGCTCGGAAGGCCCGCGCACGTCCAAGAAGGCTCCGAACGCCGAGAAACCCAGCTTCATCGATCGGACGAGGAAGTACTTCCGTGAGGTACGAACCGAGATGAAGAAGGTGAACTGGCCGTCACGCGAGGAGCTCACCACCTACACGATCGTCGTGTTCGGGATGACGACCGTCCTCACCCTCATCGTGTTCGGCATGGACTGGGCATTCAACAGGGGAGTCCTCTCGCTATTGGATGCGATCACCTGATGGCCGAAGCAATCGAAGACATCGCAGCAGCAGCCGTCGACATCGCGGACGAGGACGTCGCGGCCGAGAGCGTCCCTCCCAAGCCGCTCAGCCCGTACGACCTTCCCGGTGCCTGGTACGTGGTGCACTCGTACTCCGGTTACGAGAACAAGGTCAAGGCGAACCTCGAGACCCGCGTCAGGTCCATGCACCTCGAGGACCGCGTGTTCGACGTCGTCATCCCGATGGAGGACGTCGTCGAGTACAAGAACGGCAAGAAGGTCACGGTCGAACGCAAGAAGTTCCCCGGGTACGTCCTCGTGCGCATGTACATGGACGACGACTCGTGGTACGCCGTGCGCAACACCCCGAATGTCACGGGCTTCGTTGGGTCGGGCACGAAGCCGAGTCCCCTGTCGCGTCGCGAGGTCGAGCGCATCCTCGGCGTCGAGAAGGAAGAGGGCACGAAGAAGGACAAGCCCACCTTCAAGCCCGCATGGGAGGTCGGCGAGACGGTGCGCGTCGTCGAGGGACCTTTCGCGGACTTCAACGGTGTCATCGAGGACATCAACATCGACCAGTCGAAGGTTCGCGTGCTCGTCGACATCTTCGGTCGTGAGACCCCGGTCGAGTTGGGCTTCGACCAAATCATCAAGTACTGATAGAGCGAGGAATCCGAACATGGGCCGCAAGAGACTGATGACCGTGCTCAAGCTGCAGATCCCTGCAGGAGCAGCAAGCCCCGCCCCTCCGGTGGGGCCGGCGCTCGGCCAGCACGGCGTGAACATCATGGACTTCGTCCAGGCGTACAACACGGCCACGCAGGCACAGGCGGGGACGATCGTTCCCGTGGAGATCTCGATCTACGAGGATCGATCGTTCACGTTCGTGACGAAGACGCCCCCCGCCGCCGTCCTGTTGCGACAGGCCGCGAGGATCGAGAAGGGCTCTGCCATTCCCCACAAGGAGAAGGTCGGGTCCGTCACCAAGGCGCAGGTCCGCGAGATCGCCGAGACCAAGATGCCCGACCTCAACGCCAACGACATCGAGAACGCGATGCTGATCATCGAAGGTACGGCCCGCTCGATGGGCCTCGACGTCGTGGACGCGTAGACCCACACCCGATGCCATAGAAGTGGAAGGGCTCTGCCCGCTACACCACGAAAGGAATCACCATGGCAATCACCAAGAACCGTGCCGACGTCGAACGCAGGTACGACAAGGACACGATGTATGGGCCCATCGATGCCGTCGAGCTCGTCAAGACCCTCGCGTACGCGAAGTTCGACGAGTCGATCGACATCGTGTTCCGTCTCGGCATCGATCCCCGCCAGGCGGATCAGATGGTGCGCGGTACCGTCTCGCTGCCCCACGGGACCGGCAAGGACGTCAGGGTGCTCGTCTTCGCGAACGACCAGGCCAAGGATGCGGAGGAAGCGGGAGCCGACATCGTTGGCGGTCAGGAGCTCGCAGACGCCATCGCGGCGGGGAGGGACCTCGACTGGGATGTCACGATCGCCTCGCCGGACATGATGCCCATCGTCGGGAAGCTCGGACAGATCCTCGGACCACGGGGTCTCATGCCGAACCCGAAGTCAGGCACCGTGACGAACGACGTCGCCAAGACGGTCGAAGCGTTCAAGGCCGGGCGAGTCGAGTACCGCAACGATCGGTACGGGAACGTGCACATGCCGATCGGGCGTGTCTCGTTCGACACCGACAAGCTCATCGACAACCTCGCGGAGATCGCGGTCGAACTCAAGCGGGTGAAGCCAGCGGCCTCGAAGGGTCGCTACATGATCTCGCTCGCCGTGTCCTCGACGATGGGCCCCGGCGTGAGGATCGAACCGTCCGCGATCGACGACCTTCTCAAGGCGAGGCGCTAGCTCGATTCCGAAGGAGGGCGACTGCGGGTCACGCCGTGGTCGCCCTTTTTTCGCGCTCTCATGGGGAATGCGCACCTGTCACGGGTCCCGGGTGACGTCCTGGCACATTCTGGTTGACATCACGGGCGCACGCCGCGACTATTGGACACGTAGCAGGGGTTCGTTGGAGGAAGGCAAGAGAGGCGATCCACCACCGTCTCGAGGTGGTAACGACACTTTGGACCATGCAGGCTGGCCCTACCCCGGCCCACCGAAGTGACATAGACGAGCAGATGGCTTCCTGGCCCGCTGTCTACTCGAACCTCGAAAGGGACCACCAACCTCCTCCAACGCCCTTGCTCTCCTTCGGCGGAGCGGAACGGCCGTCGCCCTCGGTTCCCATGCGCTAACGCAACGCTCGGTCCTAGCATGTCCTGACAACCTCATACGACCCGAGACCGTTGGTGCCGCAAGGCAGAAGTCACGAGACGCCAACGCAGGCCGATCCTCCAAGGAAAGCCCCTGAGCGTCTCGCGTCAGGGGCTTTGATCATTTCAAGGCCTGCGGAGGTGGGAAGCGAAAGTCCGATGAGGAGGACGACACATGCCACGACCGGAGAAGGTCCAGGCCGTCGCCGAAATCAAAGAGCGTCTCGAGGGGGCACAGGCCGTGTTCCTCGCCGAGTACGCAGGCCTTTCGGTCAAGGATCAGCAGGTATTGCGCCGTGAGCTCCGTGCGAACGGGGCCGAGTTCAAGGTCGTGAAGATGACCCTGGCACGCCGGGCAGCCGACGACCTCGAGATCGAAACCCTCGACGAGTTGCTGCTCGGCCCCACCGGCCTCGCATTCGCCGATGGGGATCCGGTCAGGGCGGCGAAGGTCCTGAAGGACTTCGCCAAGAGCCACGACGTGTTCGTCATCAAGGGCGGTCTTCTGGGGCTCGAGTTCCTGACGCCGGAGAGGATCTCCGAGCTCGCCGATATCGAGCCTCGCGAGGTGCTCCTCGCGAAGCTCGCCGGTGCCATGAAGGCTCCGATGGTGAACATGGCAGGGCTCCTCGCCGCGTTGCCCCGCAACACTGCATCCGTCCTCTCCCAGTTGCTGGAGAGGAAGGAATCGGCTGAAACGGTTGCTGCATCGACCGATGCACGACCCGAAGCCGAGGCCGAGGATGACACGAGCACGGCACCAGCCGACGTGATCGCCGATGCGCCAACGGATGCGCCAGCGGATGCTGATGCATCCGTTGACGCTACGCCCGACGATGCGGTGGCCCCCGAGGACTCGGATACCGTTGCGGAAGCGCCTTCCGGCGATGCTGCCGAAGATCCAGATGTGACCGAAGAGACCGAAGACGATGCCGACGCGACCGTCACAGCATCCGATGATTCGGCGGACGAAACCGTAGACGAACACGATGAGGCGTCCGACGACGCCGAGGAGAAGTGACCATGGCGAAGCCAACAACAGAGAAGTTGCTCGAGACCTTCGAGGAGATGACCGTCCTCGAGCTGTCCGAGTTCCTCAAGGCGTTCGAGGAGAGGTTCGATGTCACGGCAGCGGCACCGATGGCTGTTGCAGCCGTCGGTGGCGGTGGCGCAGACGCCGGAGCCCCGGTCGAGGAGGAGAAGGACGAGTTCAACGTCGTCCTCACATCCGCCGGCGAGAAGAAGATCCAGGTGATCAAGGAGGTTCGTGGTCTCACGAGCCTCGGTCTCAAGGAAGCCAAGGAACTCGTCGACAGCGCACCCTCGAACATCCTCGAGGCAGTCGACAAGGACACGGCGGAGAAGGCCAAGGAGATCCTCGAGGGCGCAGGCGGTTCCGTCGAACTGCAGTAGCGCGGCTTCGCTGCACGGAACCCGGCACCCGGTGCCCGGTCCTCGGAACGGGTCCCGACTTCGGTCGGGGCCTGTTTCGCGTATGGTGGCGTGATGGATGTGCCAGAGTTGGAGCCGGAGATCCTGGCCTACTACGAGACCGCGTGGGACGAGGACGCTCGGCTGCGTGGGGGGATCGGGCAGCTCGAACTCCTCCGCACGCAGGAGATCGTTCGGCGTCATCTCCCTTCGGGTTCCCAGCGCGTCCTCGATGTCGGAGGTGCCTCCGGTATCCATGCAGAGTGGTTGCTCGACGACGGCCACCACGTCCATCTCATCGATCCTGTTCCGGGACATGTCGATGCGGCTCGCTCGCATCTCGGTGGTCGGGACGGGTTCACTGCCGAGGTCGGCGATGGGCGGCACCTCCCCGTTGCGGACGGATCGTTCGATGCGGTGCTGCTCATGGGGCCGCTGTATCACCTGACCGAACGAGCGGACCGCATCCAGTGCTGGCGCGAAGCCCATCGTGTGCTCCGATCGGGGGGCGTCGCCATGGCAGCCATCATCACGCGTTTCGCCTCGCTGTTCAGCGGCCTGTCGAGCGGTGACCTGTTCGATCCCGAGTTCCGAGCCGTCGTCGAGCGGGACCTGAGCGACGGCCAACACCGCAACCCCGGTGACAAGGATTGGTTCACGACGGCCTACTTCCACCATCCGGATGAAGCGACGGAGGAGGCGGCGGAAGCAGGGTTCGAGATGGAAGCCGTCCTCGGCGTCGAAGGCATCGCCACCTGGATCCCTCGCCTCGAGCGCTGGTGGTCGGATCCGGGGAGGCGCCAGATCATCATCGACGCCGCTCGCGCCATCGAGTCGGAGCCGACCCTCCTCGGCCTCGGCCCCCACCTCGTAGCGATCGCTCGCAAGCCGCGTCCCGCGAGGCGCACCTAGTACGTGGCCCTTGGGACCGGGCAGTCGGACCGCCAGATCCTTGACCGTTCGGGGGATTCGTTGTATCGTTCTGTCAACAGTTGAAGACTTTTTCACGACTCTCCAGGAGCAGAGCCGGGGTAGCGCTGTGCTATCCCGGATTTGTGCTATCCTGACCCATTCGCCCGTAACTGTTCGCCAGCTCCGCGCTGCTTTGCTGGTTGTCTACATAGAGGAGGATCCGCGTTGGCCCGTGCGCGTTCCCACCGTCTTTCGTTCGCCAAGATTCCCGAAGTCCAGGACATACCCGACCTGCTCGGCATCCAGAGGGATTCGTTCAAGGCCTTCCTCGAATCGGGCCTGAAGCAGATGTTCGACGAGGTCTCACCGATCGAGGACTTCACGGGCAACCTCGCCCTCGAGCTC
>JAWOGV010000323.1:0-4869 GCA_046496605.1 Acidimicrobiia bacterium
ACACCCGCCACCGGTTCATGACCCGTCGCGCCTCCCTGCGTGAGGAGGCGCAGCCAACCGATCAGCAGCTCGAGCTCGTTCTCGAGGCCGGCGATCATCATCGACGCCACCGATTCCGGTCCGCGTTCGGGTACGCCCTGCGCCTCGTCATTCGGGCGTGGCCTGACCCCTGCTGTCGTGCCGGCCGTGACGATCGCGGGCGATTCGGGCTCGACGACGAGAACGGTGACCTCCCCTTCGGCGGTCGGGAATCGATCCCCTGATGCGACCGGAAGCGATACGAGTTCTCGAGGCACGGAGTCGATGGGTTTGCCGTCCCGCTCGAGGTACACCCTCCCAGCCTGCGGTACCACCAGACGCGTGACGTCGACGGCCCCTCCCAGGCGTCCCGCCCCGTTCGTGAATGCGAACTCGGGGATCGCGAGGTCATTCGGGGCCTTCATGTCCCGCGGCGTCACGCGGACCTGTGTGGTCCCGACCCTGACCACGCCGCCACCCGGCAGACCGAGGGCCGCCAACATCGCCGCGTCGGCATGGGCGACGACGTCGTCGGTGGAGCGGAGTACGAAGCGCATGGACCGAGTCTGCCGGTGCTGCGCGCGCTGCGCAATACGCGACAGCACGCTCGCTACCGTGTTGGCATGTCGTACGCATCGATGAGCGATCTGGAGAGGCTCGACCTACGGATCGGAACCGTGACAGGGGCGCAGCCGAACACCGGGTCGAGGGAACCAGCCCTGTGCCTGTGGATCGACCTCGGGCCGGACCGTGGCATCGTGCAGTCGTCGGCGAAGATCACCGAGCGATACGCACCGGAGGCGATCATCGGCACGCAGGTCGTCGTCGTGTCCGGCTTCGAACCGATGCGCGTTGGCGGGTTTCGATCCGACGTGCTCGTGCTCGGTGCCCTCGCTCCCGACGGTGTGGTCATCCTCCGGCCCGATGTCGATGTCGAGGACGGCACACCGATCGCCTAGGTGTGTTGTCCATCCAGGTTGTTGACCGGCGAGCCGCGTGCTCCCGGATCGTGTCAGCGCTCACCGAACGATGCTGCAGGAGTCACACCGTCGAGCCGATCGAGTTGCGGTATGGGATGCACCGGGGTGGCAAGGGCTCCGGTGACCGACACGAGCTCCGTCCCGGGTGCCATGAGCCACTTCCACAGGAGGACGGCCTCGTCCCCTTCGACGATGCTCGAATCCGGGTAGCCGTCCTCGAGCGATTCGAGCCAGGAGTCCGTGCTGGCGGTCGTCGCGGCGGGGACCATGTGCCCCCGCTCGATGTGGATCGTCGCGACGCCCGCCCTGGCGATGATCGTCCCTGCGTCGGCGAGCGCTCGCTGGATGCGCGAGCGCTCGAGGGTCCGTGCGAGTGTGCTCCATCCGTCCCTGCAATGGGCCGCCTCCTCGAATCGACCATGCTCGACGAGCGCCACGAGCCTGCGTCGAACGGCGTCGAGCAGGGTCGCCGGACGTGTGAGGCCGGCGCACAGATCATCGACGACGGCTGCGTACTCGGCATCCGTCGTCTCGTCGTCATGGGGACACATCGCAACACCGAGTTGGGCGTACTGGCAACCGGCACCCGCACGTGTACAGCGCCTGATCCTCGATGCATCCCACAGCGTGTGGATGACCGCCTCGGCCTGGCGTCTGGTGCGCAGCGGTCCGAGATCGGCGATGCCGCGCGACGGCGACCGTGTGATGGTGAGTCGCGGGTGACGCTCACGCGTGAGCGTGACCCAGTGGAGGGATCGTGGTTGCTTGGATCGTCGGTTGTAGCGTGGCGCCTCCGATGCGATCAGGCGGAGTTCGATGACGGCCGCCTCGATCTCGCTCGCGGTGGTGAGGTGGTCGATCCGATGCAGGTCCCGCAGCATTGCGTCGACCGTGCGGCGATGGTCGCCAGCGAAATACGACCGCACCCGAGCCCTCAGGTTGGTCGCCTTGCCGACGTAGATGGCGGCATCGGTGCGATCCCTGAAGATGTACACGCCGGGGCAACGAGGCAGGTGCTCGGTGAGGGAGAGCTTCCCGATCGCCCTTGCACCCTTGATCGTCGGGAGCGCCAGGAGGTCGTCGAGATGGGTCACACCGATCGAGCCAGCTCTCTCGAGGAGGGCCCAGAACACGTGCGCGGTGGCCTGCGCATCGTCGAAGGCGCGGTGGTTCGGTGATATCGGCGAGCCGAGGTGGGCTGCGAGGCTCGCGAGGCGCAGGCTCCGGATCTCGGATCCGAGGAGGCGCCTGGCGAGCCGCAAGGTGTCCGCGGATCGATTCGGGAGCCTTCCGTATCCGAGCCTGAGCGAAGCCGCGTTCAGGAAGCTGATGTCGAATCGGACGTTGTGCCCGACCACGACCGAATCCGAGAGGAACTCCAGGAATGAGGGGAGGACCTCCTCGATCGTAGGGGCAGCGATCACCATCGCCTGGGTGATCCCGGTGATCACCGTCACGGTCGGTGGTATCGGTGACCGCGGATTCACGAGCGTATGGAATCGGCCGATCTCGATGCCTCCTTCGTAGCGGATCGCTCCGATCTCGGTGATGGCGCACGTGTCGGGTGCGATACCCGTCGTCTCGAGGTCGAGGACGCAGAACGGCACGTCTGCGAGGGACACCCCCATGTCGGAGAACGATCTCTGGCCCAGCAGCGTCATGGCCCCATCGTAACCGAACACATGTTCGATGCAACGACCGGCAGTATGATCGATCGGCGAAGCGCCTACATTTCCGGTATGCGTTTCGACGGTCAGGTCTGGTTCGATTTCTCCGAGCCTGCCGTGTGGCAGTTCTATCGCTTCGTCCGTGCCCTGGCGGAAGCGGGCCACGAAGTCGCGCTCGAGTGGAAGCCGTTGCCGCGGGACGGCGAGGAGGCCATTGCAGCGACCTTCCTCGGCCTCGACGAGGCCCACGAACGCGGTCGATTCCTCCACGCCGCATTCGGGCTCGTCCATGGCAGACATGAGGATCCGACGAGCAGTTCGACCGTGGAGGCGGCACTGGCCGCGGCGGGAATCGACGCGGTCGTGGAGCCGTCTCGGGATCGACTCGACGCACTCCGTGCGGAGGCGAGCGATCTGGGCGTGATCGCGGTCCCCGCCATGTATCGACACGGTCCCGTGGTCAGGATCGAACTGAACGGTGCCGCGACCATGGGGAACGTCGCTCTCCGAGCCGGGACCATTCTCCACATGCTCGACGACGATGGGATCTGGGGGCTCACGAAACCATGACGACGTACCGTTGCTCGGCCTGCGGCAACAAGACCCGCTTCGATGTGTTCGATACCGTTCGGAGGCGACGGTTCGAGCACGCAGACCTCTCCGGGGCTGTGACGATCGACGAGGAGGAGATCCTCGAACGCCTCGTCGAGCGTGTCGTCTGCCGGTGGTGTGATCGTTCCGATGCCATCGAGGTCGATCAGGTCGAGCGCTGACGGACCGCCTCTGCGAGGGCGATCGCGGCGGTCACCGACGCGTTGAACGAGTCGGCGACGCCGACCATCGGGATGCGAAATTCGGTCCCTGATGCCGTCCACGCTCGGTCGACACCGAGGTGCTCGCTCCCGATGACGATCGAGACGTCATGGCGGAGGTCCAGTTCCCACAGCGTCATGGTCGCCGTGGGTGTCGCCACGACGATCGAACCGTGGCCCGTGCACCACGAGATGACCTGTTGGCGCGCGCCAGCAGCGGTTGGGAAGGCGAACAGTGAACCCTGCGCGGATCGGACGACATTCGGATTCACGAGATCGGTGCCGAGATCCGATCCGATGAATGCGGCACCGAGACCGTCTGCCGTCCGCACCATGGCTCCGACATTTCCCGGCTTCTCGATGCCGTCACCCACGAGGACGAGGGCAGGACGATCGACCTTCAGGGACGCAACGCCGTGAATGGGCGTGGTCATCACAGCGGCGATGCCGTCAGGGTTCTGGCGCACCGACAACGTGCCGAAGACGCGCGGTGATACGGTGACGACGTTCGGCAGGTCGACGGGCATGCGATCGATGCGAACGATGCTCGTCACGACCTCCATCCGTGCCGCCATACCGAACGTCTCGCGCTCTCCCTCGACGAGGAACGCCCCCGTCGCATCGCGTTCACCGCGCGTTCGCAGGGAACGCCACTCCTTGACCTGCGCGTTGTGCGGGCTCGTGATGTCCGGGTCGCTCACCATCCGCCCCCTCCGCTCCCGGAGAACCCTCCGCCGCCGGAGAATCCGCCGAAGCCACCGATCGATCCGCTGGATGTTCCCCACGTGCCGGTGTCCCACGATCCGCCACCGGCCGATCCGAAGCCCCCTCCTCCGTCCCACCAGCCTGAACCTCCGTCGTTCCACGATCGGGATCGATACAGGCCGTCCCAGCCGGGACCCCCGTCGGCGCCTCCGAGGGCCGCCCAGTGCAGGAACAGGAAGGTGAAGGGATCGAAGTCGATCCGCGAGGTCGAGAGCGGTCGATCCGTCCACGAGTCGCGCTGGCGCGACGTTCCCGCGTGCGCAAGCTCCGGCGCATACCGGGTGAGGTCACCGAGGTGTGCCTGCTCGAGGGCGGTGCGCTGCGCTGCATAGGCGAGGGCGAACGCCCTCGGGCCCCTCGGATCCGACGCCCCGAAAGCCGCGGCGACGTCGGCATACGAGCCAACGAGGCCAAGGGATGCCAGGGCGGTGCGGCTCTCGAGCCATCTGGTCACCGCTATCGCGGGCTCGAGTGACACCGCGAGGATTCCGGCGATCACACGCATATCGCTCGTGTCCGCGTGTCGCGAGATCTCGTCGAGGAGGCGCTGATACACGACAGGTCCGTCGTCGCGTCGTTCGCGAAGTGCCACGGCGACCGCGATCGGGATGCCGAGCCCATCTGCCA
>JAWOGV010000359.1:0-4066 GCA_046496605.1 Acidimicrobiia bacterium
CGGACCTTCGCCGGGTCGACGCCGATCATGATCCCGACATGGCGGACGCTTTGGCGCTTGCGCGCCAACTCGGGTCGGTGACCGCACGGATGCACATCGCCCTCGGGTCTCCAAGTGAGGAGCCGGATCTCCAACCGGTCGCCTTCACCCAGCTGTATCAGCAGTCGCTCTACCAGTCCCTCCGCGCAGGCGTCCGTCAGGAGTTGAGATCGATCCGGAAGCTGCGATCCCATGCCGGACCCGAGATCGCCTCCGGTGTCGAGGACGTGCTTGGGTCCGAAGCCGATCTCCTCGGGAGACTCGATCCCGTCCGGCGCATCCCCATGAGCGGATCCCGCATCCGCTGCCACGGCGACTATCGGCTCGATGAGGTGTACTTCGTCGAAGGAGAGTTCATCATCGAGGACTTCTCAGGGGATCACAACCGTCCCCTCAGTGAGCGTCGGCTCCGAGGGTCCCCGTTGCGTGACGTCGCCCAGATGATCCGATCGATCGACTATGTCGCACTGACGGCATCCCAGGGTCTCGGCACCGAGGTGGCGGCATGGGCGGCGCAGTGGTCGAGAACCGTCGCAGCCGCCTTCGTCGTGTCGTACCTCGATGCGATGGAGGGCTCGACGCTCCTTCCCGACTCGGACGAGGCATTCGATGCGCTCATCAACGCGTTCGTCATTGCGCGGTCGCTGAGGGAACTCCACTGGGAGCTCGCCACGCGACCCGAGATGGCTCAGGCGCCCCTCAGGGCGATTCTTCACATGCTCGCGCGGGACACGGACGTCAGCGCCTAGCGGACAGGAACCGTTCGAGGGTGGCGAAGGCGCCTGCGACGTCGTCCGGCCCGCCGATCCTGAACCGAGCCGCGGTCGGCCCGTCGCCGACCTTGATTCCGATGTCGTCGGGCCCGAGTGAGGTGAACACGTCCTCGTCCGTCACGTCGTCACCGACGTAGACGACGATCTCGGCATCGGTCTGCGCTCGCACGGCCTCGATCGCGGTGCCCTTCGTCCCGTGACCGATCACAACCTCGAGGACCTCCTTGCCCTCGATGATCCGTGCGTCGAAACCGGTAACCGCCGCACGTGCGTCGTCCATCGCGCCGTTCCGATCCTTGGCATGGCGATAGTGGAACGCGGCGCCGAGCCGTTTCGGTTCGACGGCGGCGCCAGGGTGCCGTGCAGCGATGCGTGTGAGCGAGTCGGTGATCGATTCAACGGTGGCCCGCTGCTCGTCAGTCGGCGTGCCACCGACGAGTGCGCCGTGGTTGCCGATGAGATGGACGCCGATGGGCGTTCCGACGAAGGACTCGAGGGTCGGCTCTGACCGACCGGAGATGATGACGGATCGAACGCTCGGGTGCCTCGACACGGCGAGGAAGGCGTCGAGCGCTCCCCGGTGGGGCACCGCATCCTCGGGATTCGGGACGATGGGGGAGAGGACCCCGTCGTAGTCGCTCGCGACGAGCAGCACGTCGGCGGTCGCCACCCGTGCAAGGGCCGCTTCGAGGTCCGTGCCGGTCACAGCTCCTCGAGGGTTGCCAGGCAATCCCGCGCCCACTCGAACACGTCGGATCGTCTGACGACCCTCCTGAGCTCACGCATGCGGCGAGCCTGTTCGTCGTGTGGCATGGACGCAGCCGTTGCGATGCCATCGACGACGGCATCGATGTCGTATGGGTTCACGATCACGGCGGATCTGAGCTGCTCGGCTGCACCTGCGAATTCCGACAGCACGAGGACACCGTCGTTGTTCACACGACACGCCGCATATTCCTTGGCGACGAGGTTCATGCCGTCACGCAGCGGCGTCACGAGCATCACGTCGGCGGCAACGTAATACGCGATGACATCCTCGAACGGGAGCGTGCGGTACAGGTACGACACCGGCGCCCACCCGGGTTCGCGGTGATCGCCGTTGATCCGTCCGACGAGCTGCTCGATCTCGCTACGGAGGTTCTGGTAGGCGGGGACCTGTTCACGGCTCGGTACGGCGACCTGGATGAACGAGTAGGGCCGCTCCGCGCTCGGTGACTGGTCGAGGAGGTTGGAGAATGCCTTCAACCGGAGGTCGATGCCCTTCGTGTAATCGAGGCGATCCATGCCGAGAATCACGGTCTCCGGATCCCCGAGGTCGTGGCGGATCTGTGCGGCACGTTCGCGGACCTCCGGAGAACGGGCCATGCGTTCGAACTCGGCGGTGTCGATGGCGATGGGGGCGGGCTGGAGATGTACCGCACGCCCGTTCCACCGGAGGTCCCTGCGACCGATCGATTCCGCGCCTGTGATCCTTCTCGCCGCCCTCGAGAAGTTGTCGGCACTCTGGCGGGTCTGGAAGGCGAGGACGTCGGCGCCGAGGAGGCCCTCGAGGATCTGCCGGCGCCACGGAAGGCGGGAGAAGATCTCGATCGGGGGAAACGGGATGTGGAGGTAGAACCCGATCGTCGCATCGGGCGTCATCGCTCGCAACATCGACGGCACCAGTTGGAGCTGATAGTCCTGCACCCATGCGATGTCCCCGGGATTCGTCACGGCAGCTGTTTCCTCGGCGTACCGCCGATTCACGTCGACGTACGGTCGCCACCAGTGGCGATGGAACTCGGGAGTGACGATCGCGTCGTGGTACAGCGGCCAGAGGGTTCCGTTGCAGAAGCCGTAGTAGAACTCCTCGACCTCGCGCTCGCTCAGGGCCACCGGGCGCTGGAGGATGCCCTCGTGTTCGAAGGGTTCGGCCTCGAAGTCCGCGATACCAGGCCAGCCCACCCATGCGCCGGCCGCGTTCTGCAGCACCGGAACGAGGGCTCGAACCAGCCCTCCGGGGCTCGTGGTCCACCCGTCGTCCTCACGGGAGACGGGCAAGCGATTCGCGACGACGATGATGCGTTGAACGATGGTCCTCCGTGCCTCTCCCCGAGCCTACCCGAGTCCACTCCGTGGTCCCCGAGAGTGCTCGCCCCGTGTAGCGCTCGGAGTCAGTGACGACCGAACATGCGTCGAAGGACGAAGAGGGCAAGGGCGAACCCCGCCCCTGCCGCCGCGGCGGCCCTGAAGTCGACCCTGACGTTGGGGTCTCCCTCGATCGTGCCCGCGAACAGGACTCCGATCACGCTGCCGGTCTCTGCCTTCACCGTATCGGCGATCACGATGCCCGCACCACCGGACCGAAGGGTCACGGTGTCCGTCGTGAGGAACCCCACGCCGCTCATGCTCACTTCTGCGGTCGTCGACTCGACGGTGAACGCGCCCGCCTGGGAGAGCGAGACGTTGTCCGCTTCGATCGTCTGGGCACCGCCCTGGGTGATCTCGACGACGCCGGCTTCGATGCGGCCGGCACCGCCCTGGGCGATCGTCACGTGCTCTGCCCGAAGTTCCTCGATGATCTCCTCGACACCGTCGTCATCGTGAGTCGTGCTGTCATCCACGTCGTTGCCACCTCCACAGCAAACCCTAGATGCTCCATGAGACGTCGGCGGCTGTTCCGGGTCAGACGCGGATCAGAAGCTTCCTGCGATCGGGAGGAACCCGGTCTCACCGAAGAGGAAGTCGACGTCTGCATCTCCGGGCGTGTTCGTGAACCTCAGGTAGAAGCGCGCCTGTTGGTCCCTGAACAGGCCCACGGAATCCGTACCGGTGCCCTGCCAATCCCCGGCGACGATCCGGTCGGCCGGATCACCGAAGATGAACTGGATGTCGGCGTTGCCCTGGGTGTGCGAGTTCCTCATGTAGACGAGTCCCGTGGCCGTACGGTGCAGCCCGACGGTGTCGATCCCGTCCCCGTCGAAGTCGCCGACGAATGGCCGGTCGCCGACGTCTCCGAAGTAATAGGAACGCTCAGCCGAGCCGAGGCCGCCGTCGTTCGAGCCGAGCCGGTCGATCACGAAGATCCGTGCTTCGCTCGGTCGGTAGATCGACACGGTGTCACACCCATCGCCGTTGAAGTCTCCTGCGAGTGGGATGTCGCCGGGGTTCCCGAAGAAGAACCGGATGTCGGCGATCCCCTGGGTGTATGCGGAAAGACCAGAGGATACCAGTAAAACATTTTGCTTCCATTCTTTATTTACATCTGTGGGATA
>JAWOGV010000384.1:0-2679 GCA_046496605.1 Acidimicrobiia bacterium
TCGACCATGGCTTCGCCCCAGGTCCCGATGGATGGACGATCAAGTGCGAACCTGCCACAGAGGCAGACAACTACCGCGAAGGCGGCAACCACGATACGTGGGACAGGCTCGACGAGCTGGACCTCCCCATCGTCGTGGTGGCGGGAGAGCGATCCGATACGCACCACGGCGCCTACCTCGAGGCACTCGTGGAGCGATTCGCAGATGTCGAGCTCGTCGTCATCGAGGGGGCAGGGCACCTCGTGCCGATGGAGCGCCCAGACGCAATCGCGGATCTCGTGGCGAGCGCGTACGGCGCGCAGCGTCACGGCTGATCACGGCGACCTGGCGAGGGTCGGTACCATTTCCGGATGAACCTCGTGACCCGTGACGAAGTCGCCGCACTCTCGGCCCAGCTGCCACCCGAAGGCGGGCTCCGAGTCGCACGGCTCGACGCCATGATCGATCCCTTCGACTTCGCCCGTACCGGGGCGGCACTCGTGGATCGGGCGGTCGCCCTGGCACTTCCGTCAGGGGATCGCCTCGTCGGACTCGGCACGGCGTGGCACCACGCCGAGAGCGGACCCGATCGTTTCCGCCGGATGCGTGAGGTGATCGGGGAGATCGACGACAAGGACCTCGTACTGTTCTTCGGGTACTCGTTCCTCGACGAGATCGTCCCCGGCGGCCAGTGGCACGACTATGCCCCGGCCGAGGCCTTCATCCCACGCATCGGCATCCAGCGCATCGGCGATCGCACGAAACTCGTGATCGCCGTTCCTCCCGGAGAACGGCCCGATGCCACGCTCGAACTGCTGGCGACCATGAAGCACCCCGAGCCGATCCCTGTCGTCGACTTCGGTGACCATACGATCGAATCGCATCCCGGAGTGGCCGAGTGGGCCGGCATCGTCGACTCGGCCAAGAAGGTCATCGCGGCGGGCGAGCTCGACAAGGTCGTCCTCGCCCGGTCCGTGAGGGTGACGAACACGGAACCCGTTGCGATCCTTCGCGTGTTCCGCCAACTCGTGGCCTCGTATCCCCAGTGCTACACCTTCGCCTGGAAGTCAGGCGGCAGTGTGTTCATGGGGTCGAGTCCCGAGCTCCTGGCACGGGTCGTGGATGGATCATTCCGGTCGAACCCCCTCGCGGGGTCCGCGGCCCGAGGTGAGGGTGAGGACGAGGATGCCGAGATCGGATCCCGGCTCCTCATGTCTGCCAAGGACCAGGAGGAGCACCGTCTCGTCGTGGCGGACATGGCAGAGCGGCTCGGATCACTCGTGACGGACCTCACCGTTCCTGAGAGGCCCTCACTCAAGAAGATGGCAACCGTCCAGCACCTGTCGACGGTCATCGAAGGTGCGGTCGGCCCTGGCGTGGGAGTCATCGACCTCGTGGATGTGGTCCACCCGACGCCCGCTGTCGGCGGCGTCCCGAGGACCGAGGCAATCGCCCATATCGCAGCCCACGAGCAGATCGATCGTGGCTGGTACACCGGGGGGATCGGATGGGTCTCCCCCGGTGGGAACGGTGAAGTGGCGATCGGCCTGCGGTGCGGCCTCATCGACGGGGCGACGACGGATCTGTTCGCGGGTGCGGGCATCGTCGCCGACTCCGATCCGGCGTCAGAAGTGGTCGAGACGCGGCTGAAGCTACGTCCGCTCCTCGATCTGATCGCTTCGACGTAGCGCATCGGCGACCGCGTCAGCCACGAACCGGTGGTCGGACACCAAACGGGTCCGGTCGGTCCCCACCTCGATCAGCTCAGGACCCCGGATCGGGCTCGCGACCGCATCCACGAGTGAGGAGCGATCGTCGATGCGCCACGCGGGGACACCGAACGCACGGGCGATTCCGGAGAGGCTGAGTCCGTGGGGTGTACCCCAGTGGCGCTCGTACACAGTGTTGTCGATGAACGGTGAGCTCCCCTGGGGGAGGAACGAGAAGATCCCCCCTCCGTCGTTGTTGACCACCACGATCCTCAGTGCAACGTCGAGCGCTGCGGCTTCCCCGATCGCGGTGGCGTCGTGGAGGAGCGCGATGTCACCGAGGAGGAGGGTCGTGGGGGATCCCCCGAGCGCGGCACCGATCGCTGACGAGATCGTTCCATCGATGCCGTTCACGCCCCGGTTGGCGAGGACGATGAGGTCCTCCCTGCGGTCCGTGAAGGCATCGACGTCGCGGATCGGTCGCGAGGACGCAACGTAGAGGGTCGAGCCTGCTGGTGCTGCCGCCCCGACGACACGCGTGATCGCCGGCTCGTTCGGGAAGTCCAGTTTGTCGATGGCACCCGTCATGGCTTCGGTTGCGACGGCGTCGAAGCCCCTCCAGCGGTCTGCATACGATCCAGAACGCCCAGGGGTCGGTAGGCCGTTGAGTGCTTCGAGGAATGCGGTTGGATCCATGTCGAGGTGCACCGATGCAGATGCGAGGGGATCGCGGTAGCGGCCATCGTCGACGAGGATCTGCTCGACGCCGCATGCCGCGAGCCACTGCCACAACGGCTTGGAGGTAGGAAGGGCGCCGAGGCGGACCACGACGTCGGGGCGGTTCGCGTCGAGGACGGGGTATCCGCCTGCCTGGGTCTGGGCGAGCAGGTCGCTCCGGTGGATCACCCCGGTGCCTGTCACCGATGCCTGGGGATCGGCGAAGATCGGCGCATCGAGGGTGCGTGCGAGCCTCTCGAGTTCCCGGCCGAAG
>JAWOGV010000030.1:0-4133 GCA_046496605.1 Acidimicrobiia bacterium
GAAAAGCTTTCTTGGGTTGGTTAACCACTACAGGAGATTTATCAAAAATTGTTATGTTGGACTTGTCCGAAGTAACGTTATTTTACGTTATTTTACGATATTTTGTCAACATCTTTTCAAAGTTTTTGAATTTTCACCCATAAGGCTGCTTGATTGCCATCCGCCCTGGTGGATCGGGCCGAGATGGAGGCAGCGGGTCTCATCGAGGGGACCCTCGACGGCCTCGATGAGATCGAGGAGGGAAATGGTCTCGAGGCTGTAGGCCAGAACGTATCCACCGTGTGGACCGGAGACGGAGGCGACCCATCCTGACCTCGTCAGGGGTGCCATGACGTGGGGGAGGTACTGGGGTGAGACGTCGAGCAACTCGGCGAGTTCAGCACCTCCGACCCTGTCGCCGCCGAATGCGGCGATCGCCTCGAGGGCTTGGAACGCAAGATCCGTCTTCTTGGTCAGCTCCAACCGCATATCAAAATCCTAAGTCGTTGACTATGTAATTATACCGAATCCACGGGGCATTGTCATCACACATTTGCTGCACGCTGGGCCGGGCTCATGAGGATCGTCGAGAAGACGAGAAGCGCCAAGGCCACTCGCGTGCTGGCCCGGTTCGGTCGTGAAGGAGCGCGCCTGTCGAAGGCCCTGCCCACGATGCCCGTGATCCTGCGTGCTGGGGATAGGGACGAACGTCGCATACCTTTCCGCTGGAGAAAGAGGGTTCACAAACGTGTCGGGCTGTGTGATATTGGGGGGCACGCATCGCAGCGTTCGAGCCGAACCCCTGATCAGGCCTCGTTCCGCCGCGGTGTGGCGATCGACCGGTGACAAGGTGGAGGAAGCTGGATGACGACCGAGTCCAAGCCGCGGAAGGCGATCACGGACATGGCTACCCGTGAACGCGAAGAAGCCAAGGAGCGGATGGACAGGGACACCCTCCATCGATCCATGAAGGATCGGGACCGATCGAAGCTCACGGACGATCGCGGACGGCTCACGACCGACCTCGTCTCGCAGTATCTGACCTCCATCGGTGAGTACGAGCTTCTCACGGCCGAGAACGAGGTCGACTACGCCCAGAAGATCGAGGCCGGCCAGACCGCAGCGGAGCGCCTCGCTGCAGGAGCGTTCTCCACCAAGGCGGAGGAGATCCAGCTCAAGCGTCAGGTCAGGCGCGGCAGCGAGGCAAAGGACGCATTCCTCACCGCGAACCTGAGGCTCGTCGTCGCCAACGCCCGCCGATATGCGAACACCTCGGGCATCGACTTCCTCGACCTCATCCAGGAGGGCAACCTCGGCCTCATCCGCGCCGTGGAGAAGTTCGACTGGCGCAAGGGTTTCAAGTTCTCGACCTATGCGACGTGGTGGATTCGCCAAGCGATCACGAGGGCCATCGCCGACAAGTCCCGTACCGTACGAATCCCCGTACATCTCCACGACACCCTGGCCGCGGTGCGCGCTGCGCAGGCCTCCCTCAAGGCAGAACTCGGTCGGGATCCCAAGCCGGACGAGATCGCCGAGGAGGCGGGTGTCGAGGTGTCCAAGGTCGAGCTGGCGCTCGCCGTTGCGGACACCGTCTCGCTCGAACAACCGATCGGTGAGGATGGCGCCCAGCTCGGGGACTTCATCGAGGACGAGGATGCGGTCGATCCGGTCCGAGTCACCGAGGAGCTCGACATCGCGAACTCGTTGCGCAAGTCCATCGAGCGACTCCCGACGAGGGAAGGCCGCATCCTGGCACTGCGCTATGGCTTCTACGACGGCATCCCGCGCACACTCGAGGAGATCGGCGAGGAATTCAACCTCACCCGTGAGCGGATCCGGCAGCTCGAGAAGCTCGCACTGTGCAGGCTGCGCCACCCGAGCTTCGGCATCCGCGAGCAGGATCTCATCTAGACGCCGCATTCGGCGCAGTGGGACGATGTCTACGCGGTCACTCGTGGACGCGGGTAGCGTGGGCTGTGGGAGGTGAGCGATGAGGGTTCAGGCCTTGGTCGGAACAGGTGCTGACATCGTCGGACCGGAGACCGCAGCATCGGATGTGGTTCGGGTCATGATCGAACGTGAGGTGGGTGCCGTCGCGGTCGTGGACAGTTCCGGACTCGTGGGCATCTGCACGGACAGGGACCTCGCCAGGGCACTCGCCGCAGGCTCGGTCGCCGACACCCCGGTCGTCGAGATCATGACCGAAGCTCCCGACACGGTCAGCCCTGATGTTTCTGTCTCGGACGCGGCCGCATGGATGTTGGAGACCGGATACCGGCATCTTCCGGTGGTCCACGCCGGCGAGCTTCTCGGCATCGTCGACATCCGCGACGTGCTGTGGGCGCTCATCGACGCCTGAGCGGCACACGGACCGCGACGCCTCGCCGGGGTGCGGCCGCTCGCCCGGCGGTGTCCCCACGACGCGAGTGTCGGTCATGTCGACGTGATCCCGTTCGAGGCCGACCGACGAGCCCTTCTGGTCCCTACGTCGTCGACCACACCGCCAGCTCGTTCCCGTGCGGATCCAGGAAGTGGAAGCGACGCCCGCCGGGGAAGGAGAAGATGTCCTCGTGGATCGTGCCGCCGTGCTCCACCACCCGGCCCCGAGCGGCTTCCAGGTCATCGGCATAGAGGATCACCAGGGCCCCGCCGTCCGCGGTTCGTGAGCGGGGCTCACCCCGGCTGAACCCACCGTCGAGGGCTCCGTCGTTGAAGGCACGGTACTCGGGACCGTAGTCCGTGAAGGTCCACCCGAAGGCCCCCGAGTAGAACGCCTCGGCGGCGTCCAGGTCGGCAGCGATGAACTCCAGGTAGTCGATTCTGCGGTCTGTGGGCATGTCAGTCCTCCTCTGTCGGATCCCCGGGTGGTGATGAAGAGGGATCCGACGTGCGGTATCGCTTCGTCAGCGGCGAATCCACACGACCCGCACGTCGGTCACCTCGATATCGTCCGATTCGAGCCCGACCACGACCGGCTCGATGTCCCTGACGAGCCTTGACCACTTCTCCTCGATGGTCCTCAGAGCATCCTCGAGGTCGATTCCGAGAGCCTCGTATGCGGCACGCGTGGACTCGACCTTGTCCTCGGCGCGGCGCAGGCGGTTCTCGGTCGTCCTGGCCGATGAGCCGGATAGGCGTGGCTTGCGGCCCATCAGGAGGTCGAGGCCCGCGCCGAGGATGGCGTCGCCTCGTGAAGCATCGAGGGCAGCCGACGCCGTGTCCGCGTTGCGTACCGCGTCCTCGTAGTCCCGCTTGACCTTTCGGATGCGCGAATCGAAGGCCGTCCGCTTCTCGGCCATCTCGGCGTCCGCCGCATCACTCGCGGCCGTGCGTACTCGTTCGGTGAACGCCTCCATGTCCTCACCGGGCCGTGACACCATGTCGAGTTTGCGGTGCCTGAACAGCTCGAGCTCGCCCTCTCGATCGAGGTGCTGGCGGATCATCCGTTCGAGCTTCTCGAAGTAGGAGGTCTGCGAGATCGCACCATCGGGAGCCACGAATGGCAGTGCGTCGTCGAGGGGCAGGAAGTCCCTGGTGTCATGGTCGACCTCGATGAGGTCCGACGGGCCCGGTTCCCTGGTGGCGTTCGGCACCACGGCCTCCCAGGTCTCGGTGTGGTCGAGGTCGAGCCTGGAATCGTCGAACCGGACCGACACCGCAACAGCGATTCCGGCCTCGTACCGGTCGCCGTTGGCTGAGTAGCCGACGGTCTGGGCCCACGGCGCCGCCGGGTGCAGGACCGTGGCCTCGATCCCACCGGCGACCTGCGGCGCCGAGCCTGATCCCGGTGGCACCTCGGAGCGTTGGCCCGCGGGGCTGGACCCGGTTGGCGGGGGTGGGCGTTCATCGGGAGCGGTCAGCGACATGACCTCCTCGCGTGTCATGGGGCCACGGAGGTAGGACATCGCCCATCGTGTTGTGAAGAGCTGCGGTGCTGCTTCCTTGGTGTTGTGGAGAACGAACGAGCGCTTGCCGAGGCCGCTGATCTGTCGATCGATCCCAGCGACGTCGACGTCCCCGGATGCCGCCGACACGGCCTCGAGGACCCGTGCCTTGTCCCGTTCGGTCTGCAGTCGTCCGATGCACCATGTCCCTGCGTTCGACATGGCCTTGTAGTCGAGGTCCACGGGGTTCTGCGTCGAGAGGATCAG
>JAWOGV010000037.1:0-7231 GCA_046496605.1 Acidimicrobiia bacterium
CCGACCATCGAGCCGTACACCGCCTCGATCGGTCGCCCGTTGTGCAGCACCAGCTGGTTGCGGGTCGATTGCACCGCGAAGCGCCACCTGTCGCCGGAGTCACCCTCCACGTACTGCACTCCCCGATACACCTGGCATCGGCTGGTTGCGCAAATGTCGAACCCATATCGGGCAGCATCGCCGGCACGGCCTCCGTTGAGGCGGTACGTGAGATAGGTCCTCGCGGCAACGGCCTGGGCCGCGAGAGCCTCCTGGTTCCACAGGAACGGCATCTCCGCAATGCCCTCGAGGTACTGATCGATCGACGCCCGTTCGGTGAAGGCGAGACCGTCTGCGTGGCGGGTGAAGGTGACGGGTCCGCGGTAGCGGCGGCCATCGATCTCGAAACGCGTATCGGCATCACCGACGAGCTCG
Source organism: Acidimicrobiia bacterium (assembly GCA_046496605.1). Lineage (GTDB taxonomy): Bacteria > Actinomycetota > Acidimicrobiia > Spongiisociales > UBA5794 > SZUA-442. Next base: position 415 of record JAWOGV010000037.1, read on the forward strand.
ACCGACACGATCGACACAGACTGGTCCGCCGCCTCTGCACGCGGAGCACCTGCGATGACCGAGCCGATCACGGCGACCACGACGATCACGGCGGCAACGAGCGGGCGATCCCACTTCCTCATGATCGACTGATACTCGCGCCAAGCCCCGCGAGCTTGTCGACGAAGCCGTCATACCCGCGGTCGACATGATGTGCATTTGTGATCACGGTCTGCCCATCGGCGCGCAGGGCCGCGATCGTCAATGCGGCGGCAGCTCTGATGTCACAGCCATCGACCTCGCATCCGGAGAGGCCTTCGACACCGCGGATGACGACGTGCTGGCCATCTGCGTGGATCTCGGCGCCCATTCGGTTGAGCTCCCCGAGGTAACGGAAGCGGCCGCTGTAGATGTTCTCGGTGACGAGCGAGGTTCCGCTCGCCGTTGAGAGGTACGCAACCATCTGGGGATGCATGTCGGTGTGGAATCCGGGGAAGGGAAGCGTCGCAACGTCGACCGCCGTGGGTCGGTCGGGTCCCTCGACCGTGATCGTGCTCTCCGTCGTCTCGATGTTGCAGCCCGTGGCCGCGAGCTTGGAGAGCTCCATGCGCAGATGCTCCGGGCGGCAATCCGTGACGGTCACGCGCCCACGACTCATCGCTCCGGCGACGAGGTAGGTGCCAGCCTCGAGTCGGTCCGGCACGGTGCGATGAGTTGCTGGGTCGAGCATCGGGACCCCATGGACCTCGATCGTCGAGGATCCGGCGCCGTCGATCTTGGCGCCCATCTTCCGCAGGTACTCGGCGAGATCGGTGAGCTCGGGTTCGCGGGCAGCGTTCCCGATGATGGTCGTGCCGGTGGCGAGGACGGCGGCGAGCAACAGGTTCTCGGTGGCCCCGACGGAAGGGATCTCGAGGAAGACCTCGGTGCCGACCAGCCCGTCGGGGGCGGTGCCGTGGAGGACGCCATGGCGCAGCTCGAACCTGGCACCCATGGCCTCGAGGCCGTGCACGTGGAGATCGATCGGCCGCGACCCGAAGTCGTCCCCGCCCGGCAGCGCCACGTTGGCCTCGCCGGTCCTGGCGAGGAGGGCGCCGAGGACGAGGATCGAGGCTCGCATCTGTCGCACGAGGTCGAGGGGTGCCTCCGGATTCGGATCCTCCGGCACGACCACCGTGAGCGTGGTGCCGCTCCGGGTGCAGGTTGCCCCCACGTGTTCGAGGACGCGTCCCATGATGTCGACGTCGAGGATGTTGGGGACGTTCTCGATGGTGTGCTCCCCCGGAGCAAGGAGGGTCGCCACCATGTGCTTGAGGACGGCGTTCTTGGCACCCAGCACCGCAACCGTTCCCTCGAGCGGCGTCCCACCACGGACCAAGATCGCATCGGACATCGAACCGAGGTTACGGCGAACAACCGGTAGGGCCGGTCATTCCGCGTCGGGTCCCGGTCCACGAGGCCCGTGACCCGCCGTGTCAGCCGACGGGTTCGACGGACGGGAACACGACGTCCGCGTGGTCCTCCCACGACGTGTTCGGGCCCCGAAGCTCGACCGCGATCGCGATCGATCCTTCGACGGGTACGAGCACGTGCCACATGTCACCCGTCGAATGGCGTCCCCACGACCGGATGGCGCCACCGACCTGTCGCTCGGTGCGGATCAGTGACCCCTCGTCGACGTCCTCGAGGAGTGCCCAGAACGCCTCGACCACCTCATCGGGAGGAACCGGCCACGTACCGCCTGCGGCCGTGACGATCGCCTCCATGTCGACGACGCTCGCCGTGAGGAACGTATCGTCCGCAGCCAGCTCGTGGCGGAACGCGATGTGGGTGTCACCGACCTCGTCCCCCCAGCCCGCAGGGATGTCGAGGCAGAAGGCCTCGGTGCACACGCGATCGATCGGTTCGACGTCCGGCGCTGTGGGTCCCGACGAGCATGCGGCGGCCACAAGCACGAGAGCCAGGACGGTGGGAATCATGGAACGACGCATCGAGCCCGAGGGTAGGCACACCCGACGACGTCGGCGGCACGGGGACCACGGGGGCATCGGGGACGCGGAGAACACTACGCTCGGGCGGTCACCGGAGGAGCAACGTGCGAGTCGTCATCGGGTCTGATCACGCCGGATTCGAACTCAAGCAGCATCTCGTCGAGCACCTCCGGGCGACGGGTCACGTGGTCATCGATCTCGGTACCGACTCGCTCGAACCCGTCGACTACCCGGACGTCGCCGCGTCGGTTGCGCGATCGGTGGTCGCGGGACAGGCCGAGCGAGGAATCATCGTGTGTGGCTCTGGCGCAGGTGCCTCGATCGCGGCGAACAAGATCACCGGAATCCGGAGCGCGGTCGCCCACGACCACTACACGGCGCATCAGGCGGTCGAGCACGACGACATGAACGTCCTGGCGCTCGGTGCGAGGGTCATCGGCGTCACGACGGCAACCGATCTCGTCGACGCATTCCTCTCTGCGACCTTTTCCGGTGAGGAACGCCATGCACGACGCCTCCGCAAGGTCGTCGAACTGGATCGCAACCGCGGATGAGCCGCTCGGCAGGGACGAGATGCTGACCGATCCACCACCGTCCGACTCGATCTGGGCCGCGGGGTGCGTCGTGACCCGCCAAGGCCGCGACGGTCAGCCCAGGTACCTGATCGTCCACCGTCCCGCCTACCTCGATTGGACCCTTCCGAAGGGGAAGCTCGATGGAGGAGAGACCTTCCTGGACGCCGCCATCCGCGAGACCTTCGAGGAGACCGGGTTCACGGCGACGAATCCACGACTCATCGGCACCATCGGCTACGACACGTCGAATGAGAACCCGAAGGTCGTTCGATGGTGGCTCGGTCAGGCGGCAGGCGGCAAATTCGCGCCGAACTCCGAGGTCGACCGTGTCAAGTGGGTTCGGTTCACCAAGGGCCAGAACTGGTTGACGTACCGCAATGACAGGGAAGTCCTCGATCGAGCGAATGACATGCAGCTCGAACGGTCGGCCGGCATCGTGTACCTCGTTCGCCACGGGTGGGCCGGCCATCGCGCACGGGTGAGCAGCGACGATTGGAGCCGACCACTCGACGAGCGCGGCCTCCGACAGCGTGACGCCCTCCTCCAGGTGCTCCAGGCCCATCCCATCACGAGGATCGGGTCCTCCGACTACACCCGCTGTATCGAGACCGTGCGGCCCCTCTCGGACCGCATGGGGATACCGCTCGAATCCGAGACCGCCCTCGTCGAGGGTTCCCATCCCCACCGTCTGGTCGCCCTCGTCAACGAACTCCAGGGCGAGTCCGCCGTCCTGTGCACACACGGGGACGTCATCAGCAACCTCGTGGGCCACCTGTTCGCCTCGGGTATCCCGATGGATGGCGAGATGATGTGGAAGAAGGGCTCGATCTGGGAGCTGCGGACGGTGGAGGGCAGGGTCGTGTCCGGCCGCTACGTGCCCCCGCCAGCCTGAGCGATCGCACGCTCCAGCCACGCAACGACCGCGTCGACCGCGATGCCCATCGTGTCGTCGAGCGTGAGTCCCGTGCGCTTGAGTGGCACGAACGAGTGGTCCCCTGATTCGATGATCACGACTTCACCCCTGGGCACGGAACCTGCCACCTGGGTGATGAGCCCGACAGGCCCCATCGCGTCACGAGAGCCGGAGATGAACAGTTGGGGCGACTCGATCGTCCCGAGGTGGTCGGTCGGTCTCGGTTCGGTTCGGCCGATCGGCACGAGCGGATAGCCGAGATAGGCCACACCGGACACCCGACATCGCTCGAGCGCAGCGAGATGGCCCCCAACGCGCCCGCCCATCGACTTGCCGGCGAGGACGGTCAGCGGCACTCGCGTCTCCATCTCCCGGACCGCACACTCATGGACATCGATCAGCTTGTCGAGCCTGTCGGGGGCCCGACGCCCAGCGGCGATGTATGCGTAATCGAAGGTCAGAACGGATACCCCGCGCCCAACCAGCAGATCACGCATCGCCGTCATCCACGCGTGCTGCCGACCCGCACCCGCACCATGAGCGAGGACGATGCCGATGGAACTCGCTGTGACGAGTTCCAGGGTGCCAGGCACGGAGCCGTGGGGGGTCTCGATGTCGATCTCCATGGCACCTCACCTCCGAGATCGCCACGCTAACAATCCCCCAGCGGAGCCCGGCACGATCGGTATCGTTCGCGGGTGGACTTCGTCATCCTTCCGGACGCCGCTTCCCTCGCGAAGAAGGCCGCCGACATCGTCCAGGACCAGATCGCGTCGTCGTCCCGTGTGCTGCTCGCCCTCGCCGGCGGGTCCACTCCCCGCTCGGTTCACGACCAGCTCGCAATACGACCCATCGACTGGTCCGATGTCACCGCATGGGTCGCTGACGAGCGATGGGTTCCCCCAACCAGCGAGGACGCCAACCAGCAGATGATCAGGGAGTCGATCACCGATGTCGTCGGGGTTCGGTTCGTTGCCCCTGACACGACGCTCACAACGCCGGCGGTGGCTGCCACCGCGTATGGGGACGAGATCGTGCCACTCATCACCGAGCGGGATGTGACGTCGATCACGATGCTGGGCATCGGTACCGACGGCCACACGGCGTCGCTGTTTCCGGGCACCACGGCTCTGACGGTCCGGTCGCTTGCCTATGTCGCGAACTTCGTTCCCCAGCTCGACGCGTGGCGGCTCACTGCGACCTTCCGGCTCATCGCAGAGTCCGACATGGTCGTGTTCGTCGTGAGCGGGGAATCGAAGGCGGAGGTGATGGCGGGCATCGTCGCGGGCGACGACCATCCGGCCGCGCGGGTGGAGGCGAAGCAACGTGTCCTCTGGCTCCTCGACGAGCCAGCCGCAGCGCACCTGACCTAGGTAGCCGGCTCTAGAGGCCGCCGGACCGCAGCGCGCTGATGATGAACCTGCCGGCATCGGTCGTGGCATGCAGCTCCCCGATGCGCGCCGCCACAGCGGCCGAGATCTCGCTCTGCGTGCAACCGAGTTCCGCAGCGATCTCGTCGATCCGATCGGCGTCCTTCTCGAAGCTCTCGAGGGAGGGGAGCTCGTCAGCAGTTGCAAGGAACTCATCGACCGTGAGATCAGCGAACTGGGCGTCGACGTCGTCGATCAATCTCTGGAAGAGCGCCATGGTCTCGTCGACGATCTCCTCACACGTCGACGCGGACACGCCGCTCCCCCCGCAGGCGCTCAATGCGATCAGGAGCAGCGGAAGGATGAAGCGGGTGCCGTTCCTGATCATCGACTCAGAGCACTTCGTGGACATCGTCGACGATACCGACGACGACCGACCGGATGGGGCCGGTGTCCACCCCGTAGATCTGGCGTGCGGACGATCCCTCATCGAGGATGAGCACGGTCTCATCCGCGCCTGCTCCGACACGGTCCGTGCAGATCAGGTAGGCGCCGGTGTCGGCGTCACGATCGACCAGGCGGCACACGAGCAGTCGCTCACCGTCGAAGAAGTCGTGGTTGATCGTCGACACGACGTTCCCGACGACTCTCCCGACCTTCACAACGAGACACTCACGGTCTGATCTCGATGTCGTCGACGATCCCGACGATCGCGTGATCGACAGGTACGAAGCGGGGTTGCATCGCTTCCGCTGCCTCGCGGGACGCCACGAAGTACACGATGTCACCGGGTCCGGCCTGGTTGACCGCGTCCGCTGCGACGACACACGATCCGGTGTCGGCTCGATGCTCATCGAGCGGCTGGACGAGGAGGAGGCGCATGCCGGACATGTTCGGATCCTTCATGGTCGCCACGACCGAGCCACGAACGCGTCCGAGGATCATGAGTCCGCACCGCCCCTCGATCTGACCCTCTCGATGAACGACGCTGATGCGGCAAGGTCGCCCCGGAGCTCGTCGGTGAGCTGGGGGATGACGATGGACGCGAGGAGTTGCCCACCTGCGCGATCCGTCGCGGCCTCGACCGCGGCCGCCACCTCCCCCACCGTCCCGTCGACGACGAGGTACGCCTTGCCCCCGATGCCGTCTGCCATCCGGAGTCCAGAGAGGACGACGTTCGCCGCCTTCACCGCCGCGTCGGCGGCGTCGATGATCGACGCCACGCTGGCTGTCTCGACGACACCGATCGCATCGCCCTTCGCGTGTGCAGCGGTGGCGTCCGTCGTCACAGCCGACACGACACTGGGAGCGATGTCCGGGAGGAAGCGGTCATCGACCGTGACGATGCCGAGGTCGGCAACGATGTCGCGAGCAACGACAACACTCGCCACATCGCCCGCCACGAGCACGATGTACCTGCCCGGATGTGTGGTGCCTGTCAGGAGATGCGAGACGGGCGAGCCCTTCGCGATGGCATCCGCGGCGTGGATACCGTCGACGATCGACGAGAACTCCCACACCGAGACCGCTGGCGAGACAGATGCTTCAGACAATGCGCAGCGCCCCGATCACCGACACGCGACGCTCACGGGAGAAGGTGCGAGGGCGCGTGAGGCCCTCCCCCGTCGGGCTCGCGATCGAAAACGAGGTGTACCCCTCGCCGTCGGCACCGAGCCCAGCGACATTGGGGCCGTTCGCCACGAAGACCGAGCAGTTCATCGCTCGTGCCATTCGCGTGATGGCGTCCACGTTCGTCGAGTGAATCGAGGCCGTGTGCCGGAAACCGTGCTCTGAGCGAACGGCCAGATCGATGGCCGTGTCGACGTCCTTGACGCGCACGACCGGCATGACGGGCATCATCTGCTCGGTCCAGACGAGGTTGTGCTCGACGGGAACCTCCGCAACGAGCAGCCGGGTCTCCGCCGGCAACGTGAGCCCGATCTCATTCGCGATGACGGCTGCATCCTTGCCGATGAAGCGGCCGTCGAT
>JAWOGV010000041.1:0-3361 GCA_046496605.1 Acidimicrobiia bacterium
CGGACCACTCCGGGTGGTACCTATATCCCATCATGAGGCTCTCGGGTGATAGCTCCCTGTCCCCGATCGCATGGGTGTACTCACTGGCCATCGCTGCTCCTCGCTACGGTGGTCGGCCTTCGCTGCGAACGATGCGCGCCTCGCTCCCCTAGTATCGGATCATTACATCACTTGGTTGCGACCGAGCGAAGGAGATTCGCAGTATGGGACTCTTCCCCGAACTTGATGCGACCGACCGGCGCATCATCGAGCTCCTCCAGAAGGACGGGCGCCAGTCGAACAAGGCCCTCGCTGCGGCCGTGGGCATCGCGCCGTCCACGTGCTCGGAGCGGTTCCAGCGCCTCCGGGACGCAGGCGTGTTCCGTGGCTTCCACGCTGACGTCGATCCGGCCGCTCTCGGTGTCGGGCTCCAGGCGCTGGTGACCGTTCGGCTCCGCCGCCATGCCGAGGAGTTGGTCGAGAGCTTCTGGGAGCACATCGGGGCGATGGATGAGGTCACTGGCGCGTATCACCTCTCCGGCGGAAACGACTTCCTGTGCCACGTCGTCGTGAGGGACTCCGAGCATCTCCGGCGGGTCGCCGTGAGCGGGTTCACCTCCCTGCCGGAGGTGTCGCGCATCGAGACCTCGATCATCTTCGATCACCGGGCGAAGAAGGCCATACCGGACGTCTCGGAATCCTGAACCCGTGACGGTGATGGGGTTTCCTGTAGCCTGCTGACGGACCGCGTACGAGGCGATGGAGGGTGTGGATGGAGTTCCGTGATGTCGTGAAGCGTCGTCGGAGCGTCAGGACCTATCGGAAGGACCTCCCGCCACGCGAGCTCCTCCAGGACCTCGTCGACATCGCCCGTCGGGCGCCGACGGCGGGCTTCGCCCAGGGTGTCGACTTCCTCGTGCTCGACGATCCCGACACCGTATCGGCGTTCTATGTGATCACCGATCCCCCAGGGGTTGAGATCCCCGAGGCGCTCCGGTCGACCCGCCCACCGGTGATCGTCCTCGTGATGTCAGACCCGCTTCGGTATCGGGATCGGTACTCCGAGGATGACAAGAAGGCCTTCGGTCTCGACGACCTGAGCAGGTGGTCTGTCCCCTTCTGGGACATCGATGCGGCCATGGCCGCAATGCAGCTGCAACTCGCGGCCGTCGATGCGGGCCTCGACACGTGGTTCTTCGGCACATCGCACGGCGAGCGCGAGCTTCGCGACCGGCTGCGCGTGCCGGACGACCGTTCGATCGTCGGCGTCGTGGGGCTGGGATACCGGACCGAGGACGAGCGCCCATTCGGATCGGGAACGAAGCGCCCACGTCGTCCCCTCGCCGAACAGTTCCACCTGAACGGCTGGTGAGGCGATCCTCAGGCCAGGGGCGCACCTGCGAACGGGCTCGAGAACCTCAGGCACCAGATGAGGACGAAGCGGTGGACCTCCGGGTCGTACTCGGCAGGGAGTGCGTAGTTCTGGCCTCCGACGTTGCCCTTGATCTTCCCGAGGTCGAGGTAGGCGCCGGGATCACCGCCATCGTATTCGTCCGCTTCGAGCAGCCACACGAAGAGGTCGGGACCGTTCTCGATGTCCGTGTCATCCTCGAATCGGAGGATGAACTCCCCGTCGAGCTCGTAGACACCTGTGGTTCCCTCTGCGGTGTGGCCGATACCGAAGAACGTCCCCTCGCTGATCACCGTTGGGTCCGCTGGGACGGTCGTCGTCGTTTCGGGGACGACTGTCGTCGTTGTCGATGCGCCGGCTTCGTCAGTGGCGGAAGGCAGCGTGGTGGTCGTCGTGGAGTCCGGTGCGCTCGACGTGAATGCTTCGTCCAGTGACTCGTCGACGACATCATCGATGAACAACTTGTCGGGTCGGAATGCGAGAAACGCCAGGACGAGGGCGACGAAGCCGACCCCGCCGATGAGCCACTTGTATCTCCTCAGGAACTCCATGGTCGATCACTCCCCTGCCGTGTCAAGACGGTCTGTCCGTTGTCTCTGAACTGCCGTCCGGTGCAACGCAAGGGATAGCGGCGCACATCCCGTTCGGCATCCCGGTTACGCGATTGTTCACAATCGGTGCCCCAACTGGCATGGGACGAGGGGACGCCATGCGAACGCGATCCGATCGTGTCACACCGAGCTCGTACGATCGAAACATGTCCGATTCATCCAGGAACTTCTCATCTCCCGGCTTCGATCCCCTCGATGGGCCTGCACTCGACGCGGGTGCCATCGACTTCTACGCAGTCGATGATCAGCCGGACTCGACGATTCCGATGGGTCTCGACGAGATGGAGCCCGGGATCCTGCTGGCTGCCATGCTCACCTCGATCGACGTTCATGGGCTCTCGGGGCATGATCGTGTGATCGTCCTGCGTGCCCATCAGCGGATGGCGTCGCACCACAGCGCCAAGCTGTACGAGGCCATGGGCGCCATCACCGATACCTATGTCGCCGAGGCCGAGGTCGCCGAATACGGGTCGCCCGTCGAGTACGCAGCGGTGTGCGAGGACGCGGCAGCAGAGATTCGAGTGGCACTTCGATGGACCAGGCGGGCGGCCGACTCAGAGCTGTCGTTTGCCCTCGACCTCCGCCGAAGGCTCCCCATCGTGTTCGAGCGTCTCGGATCAGGCGCCATCGATGTCCGCCGTGCCAGGACCTTCGACCACCACACATGCGATCTTCCGGTCGCAACGGCGAGGGCCATGGTCGAAGGGTTGATCGACGAAGCGCCGGAACTCACTCCGGGCGAGCTGGCCGCCAAGCTCCGACGCCTGAGGATCGAGATCGATCCCGACGAGGCGAGAGGGCGCCACGACCGTGCGGTCGAGGATCGGAGGGTCGTCCTCGAGGCGACACCTGATGGGACTGCCAACATCCACGCGCTCGGCCTCCGTCCCGATCACGCGATCGAGTTGATGAACTGCCTCCACCGGACCGCCCTCAGCCTCAAGGGTGACGGTGACGACAGGACCATGGACCAGCTTCGCGCCGACGTCCTCGTCGAGCTGCCGGCGATGGCGAGTCTGGACGGTGCTGCTGCGGCTAGGAGTGTCATCAACCTGCATGTCGATCTCGAGACCCTCGCCGAACTCGGGGAATCGTCGGGTGACCTTGCTGGGTACGGTCCCGTGATCGCCGATATCGCGAGGCAGGTGACCGAGCGCCACGGCGACGCCATCTGGGAGTACACGATCGAGGATCGCCGCTCGGGCATGCCGATCGCCACGGGGACAACCCGCCGACGCCCGAGCGCATCCCAGGCCCGGATGGTCCGATCGCGGGACCGAAGGTGCATCTTTCCCGGATGTCGGATGCCAGCCAGCGAGTCAGACATCGACCACACGGTCCCGTGGGTTCAGTCGGGGCG
>JAWOGV010000080.1:0-4414 GCA_046496605.1 Acidimicrobiia bacterium
CGGTTTCCAAGAACTATTCAATTCGATTTACAAAACTGTTGAACAAACCGTAAAGGGTTTGGACCCGCCCTCGCCTTCATCATCGGGGGCTACGAGGTCAGGACCGTTCGTGGCAAGGTGCTCTCCGTCGCCCAGCTCATCATCGACGCCCTCGGGAACCTGATGGGCTGGACCGCGGACAAGTTCAACACGGACAACTACAACACGGTGGTCGAGGGAGTTCGGTCGGGTGGCCCCCTCGTGTTCGAGAAGGCCGAGGTGATCCTGAGGGGCGGTGCGGCGATACCGCAGTTCGGCGAGAAGGGGATGGTGCTCAGCATTCCGTTCTTCGCGATCTGGACCGGCGTGACGCTGTACACAGCCGCTTTCATCGCAGAGATCGTCCGAGGCGGCATCCTCGCCGTGCCGAAGGGCCAAACGGAAGCAGCGATGGCCATGGGCCTCAAGCGGGGGCAGTACCTGCGCCAGATCATCCTTCCCCAGGCGTTCCGGATCATCCTCCCACCCATGGGGAATCAGTACCTGAACCTCGCGAAGAACACGTCCCTCGGCCTTGCGGTCGCCTATGCCGACATCGTGGCCGTCGGCACGACGATCATCAACCAGACAGGCCAGTCCCTTCCCGTCGTGTTCGTGTGGATGGCGTTCTTCCTCACCATGAGCCTGGTGCTGTCCGCAATCGTCAACTACTACAACCGCAGGCTGCAGTTGGTGGAGCGATGACATGACCGATGCGATGACGGCCCTCGAACTGGAGTTCGCTCCCGAACCGCCCCCGAAGGGTGCGAGGATCTGGTTGCGCGACAACCTCTTCTCGACGCCCGCCAGCGGGGTGATGACGATCGTGAGTATCACGCTTGTCGTCCTCGCCATCCGAGGCCTGCTCAACTTCCTGTTCGACCCGCTTCGCCGCTGGGATGCCGTCACCTTCAACATGAAGCTGCTGATGGTCCAGGCATTTCCTGCGGACGAGCTGTGGCGGGTGTGGTGGTCCGTCGGCATCATCGTCGCGTTGCTCGCTGCCTCCTTTGCCGTCTGGAGGATCGGTGGCATGGCAGAGCCTCGCGAGGTCGGCAGGGTGCTGACCGGTACCGGTGGCCTGCTCCTCCTCGCCGGTGTGGTCGGGCCGTTCACGTCCGACACGGGAGCGTGGATCTCGACGGGCAGGATCATCTGGCTCGGCCTCGGCACGATCCTGGTCGGTCTCGGGTACGCGGCGCGGGCCTTCACCGGGGCGCGGGCGAAGCAGCCGATCATTCCGATCATGGGTCTGGTTGCCGTGCTCATACTGCTCATCGTCGCTGTCCTGTGGACGGTCGAGGTACCCGTGCCTGGCAAGGTCGTCGACGGCGAGGTCATCACGAGCGGTGCGGAGGCCGCCGGTGTGCAGGGTCTACAGGTGAAGGTGCTCCGACCGGTCGCCTCCACGACGACCATCCCGTGGACGATCATCGCCGCTGTCGGGATCATCGTCTACGGGCTGTTCCGGCTCATCGGCGGTGCTTCACTTTCACGGGCGATCAAGCGAACACTGACCGTCCTGTGGCTCCTCAGCTTCCCGGTACTCCTCCTCGTCCTCCTCCGCAACCCTGAGTGGGATCTCGAGGCCGGTGTCTCGACATTCCTTCCCGCCTTCTTCGTATTCGCCGTCGTCGGGGCCGTGTTGATGTGGTTCGTCTCGAAGCCGGGGCTCGGTGAGATCGGACGCGTCGTCGGAGCACTCGTGCTGATCGTCGCGTTCGCGAGTTTCCTCGTCCCCATGCCCTTCCTGTTCCGGTTCCTCCTCCTCGCCCTTGCCCTCTTCACGCTGGCGGGACCGACATTCGGCGGAGAGGGCTGGAAAGGGCTGGCCGGCGCCTGGGTGATCACGGTGGTCCTCATCACGTTCTTCGTGTTCACCACCACGACCGATTCCGGGATCAACGTCCCTGGGAGCTTCTTCCTCGGGGGTCTGTCGCTCACCATCGTCCTTGCCTTCACGTCGATCGTCCTGTCGTTCCCGCTCGGGGTGATCCTCGCTCTCGGTCGGACGTCGACCATGCCGATATTCCGCCTTCTGTCGACCGCGTACATCGAGCTCGTGCGCGGCGTCCCGCTCATCACGTGGCTCCTCGTGGCGTTCCTGATGCTGCCGGTTGCGCTGCCGACCGGCGTCGAGCTCGGCGGTGTGATCAGGGCTGTCGGCGCGATGACCTTCTTCTCGGCGGCATACCTCGCTGAGAACGTGAGAGGTGGGCTCCAATCGATCGCCGTCGGGCAGCGCGAGGCGTCGCGCGCGCTCGGTATGTCGACGGTGCAGATGATCGTGTTCATCACCCTCCCCCAGGCGTTGCGTGCGGTGATCCCGGCGCTCGTCGGCCAGGTGATCGCCCTGTTCAAGGACACGTCGCTCGTCACGATCGTCGGCCTGTTCGACTTCCTCCACATCGCGCGCCAGATCATCCCCGCCCAGAGCCAGCCGTTCAGCTTCCTCGGCTCGATCAAGGAGACGCTGATCTTCGCTGCGCTCGTCTACTGGCTCTTCACCTTCACGTTCTCACGCATCAGCCTCCGCCTCGAGAAGCGTCTCGGCGTCGGTGAGCGATAGGTCACGGTTCGCAAAGGGAGCATCGATGGACAATCAACAAGCACACGGCGGGGTGATCCTCGGAGACCCGATCGTCATCACCGAGGGCGTGAAGAAGTGGTTCGGGGACTTCCAGGCGCTCAAAGGCGTCACGGCAACGGTTCGCGAGCGCGAGGTCGTCGTCGTCATCGGGCCGTCCGGCTCCGGCAAGTCGACGTACATCCGATGCATCAACCGCCTCGAGGCCCATCAGGAGGGCACGATCATCGTCGACGGCATCGAGCTGACCAACGACATCAAGAACATCGAGAAGATCCGTTCCGAGGTCGGGATGGTGTTCCAGCAGTTCAACCTGTTCCCGCACCTCACGGTGAGGGACAACATCACGCTGGCGCCCCAGTGGGTTCGCAAGCAGCCCAAGGCGGAGGCCGAGGACTACGCGATGGAGCTGCTCGAGCGTGTCGGGATCCCGGAGCAGGCTGACAAGTACCCGGGTCAGCTCTCAGGTGGCCAGCAGCAACGCGTGGCGATCGCGAGGTCGCTCGCGATGAAGCCGAAGATCATGCTCTTCGATGAACCGACCTCGGCGCTCGATCCGGAGATGATCAAAGAAGTGCTCGACGTCATGAAGGAGCTCGCGGAAACGGGAATGACGATGCTGGTGGTCACGCACGAGATGGGCTTCGCACGGGAAGTCGCCGACCGCGTCTTGTTCTTCGACTACGGCGTGATCGTCGAGGAGGGCACACCTGAGCACTTCTTCACGAACCCCCAGCACGATCGGACGAAGCTCTTCCTGTCCCAGATCCTGTGACCTGACCGCTACGCAGGAACGGTCTCCTGCTGGGGTGAGAGCAGGGTGGGATCCCCGACCAGAGTCCGGCGCTCCGCTCGCTTCTGGGTGTACCAGATCCAGATCAGGCCACCGACGAATGCGGCGACCGACACCCAGCCGTTGCGGCTGAGTCCGAGGAACCGGAACGTCGTGTCGGTGCGTATGAGCTCCATCACGAATCGTATGAACGCGTACATCGCCACGTACACGCCCCATGATGCGCCCTTCGCGAGCTTGCCTCGCCGCTCCAGCCACAGGATGGTCGGTACGAGGATGAGCAGATTCCAGAATGCCTCGTACGCGAATGTCGGGTGGAACGTCTCGAACTGTTCATAGCCATCAGGTCGTCGAGCGGGGTCGATGATGATCGCCCATGGCAGGTCGCTGGGAGTTCCGAACAGCTCCTGGTTGAAGTAGTTGCCGAAGCGCCCGATTGCCTGGGCGAGGGGGAGCCCAACGGCGATCGCATCGCCCATCGCGAACAGGTCACCCTGATGCTTGTTGGCCAGGTAGATGATCGTGAGCGCCCCGAACACGAGCCCTCCATAGAGGGCGAGCCCACCTTCCCAGATGTACAGCATCGCCCATGGCCTGCCCTCGAAACGGCCCGTGTGGGTGACGACGTACGCTGCCCGAGCACCGAGGAATCCTATGACGACGGCCCAGATCGCGACCTTCTCGAACAGCTCTGCACTCCCGCCAAAGCGGACGTAGCGATGCCTCGACACGATGATCGCGGTGATGACGCCGATCGCGATCAGGATCCCGTAGAAGTGGATGGTCAGCGGACCGATGTCGATCGTGTTCTGCGCAGGCGACGGAATGGCCGCGATCAGGTTCATCCGTAGCGTTCCTTGAACTCCTTGAACGCCTCGAACGCCTTCGGGGCATAGACCGTGCCGGGACCGCCATTCATGTCGATGGTGACGCCGAGCATCTCGGCGAATTCCTGCTCGGTGGCGCCATGGCGCACCGCGTTCCGGGCATGCGCGGCGATGCATCCGTCGCATTGG
>JAWOGV010000120.1:0-4863 GCA_046496605.1 Acidimicrobiia bacterium
CAGCTCCCCCGCCCCCGGTCAGGGCGCCTCTCGGGTTGCCCTCAGCCTCGCGATCGCTGCGTCCTCCGCCGGTCGACGAGTGATGCTCGTGGATGCCGACCCTTCGCCCAACGGCACCGGACGGTTCCTCTCATCGGGAACGTCACCGGGGTTGTCCGTCGTCGCCAGGGGAACGGCGACGCTCGCAGAGGCCACACGAATGTGGGTGCTCGAGGATGGCTCGAGCTTCCCGATGCTCCCTGCGGGCAACGAGCTCGCCGATTCGAGCGACCTCGCGGGAATCCTCGTCGCCGATGCGCTCGACGTCGTCTCCGAGCATGCCGACCTGATCATCATCGACGTTCCGCCCGTGCTGTGGTCGTCGGCGACGGACGACCTCGGCGCCCACGCCGACGGCACCGTCCTCGTGCTCACCGACAGCGCTGATCCGGCCGGTGTCGCGACAGCGATCGAGGAACTGGGGGATGCAGGAGCCCCGGTGCTCGGCTTCATCCGCAACCGGTCTGACGGCACATCGTCCCTCGGCCACCGCCCCATCCGCGGCGCACTCGCACGTGGGGCCGCACTCGCCGGAATCCTCCTCGTCGCATACAGCGCATACACGGGGGTCCAGCTGCTCTACTCGTGGAGCGGTGTCGAGAAGGAGACGCTCGACATGGCCGCTGTCGCTGCGATGAGCGAGTCGACCGATCCCAGGGCACCTTCGGATCCGAGCGACGACGTGGTACTCGAGGACGGCGACGCGTCGACCCCGAGTACACCACTGACCGCGACACCGACCCAGTCGTACGAGACCCTCCTCATCATCGGCAACGACGAGATCGCCGGCGCCGCCGATGTGATCCTGTACCTCGTTCGGCCAACGAACGGAGCCGATCCCTTCATGGTCTCACTTCCGAGGGACCTGTATGTCGAGAACCCCTGCACGGGCGGCAACAGTCGCATCAACACCCTGATCAAGGGATGCCCGTCGGAGGGCATCAACGGGCCGACCCTGCTCTCGTACCAGGTCGGGGAGATCACCGGCATCGAGGTCGACCACTTCGCCTGGTTCGACTTCGATGGCTTCACCAAGGTGATCGACTCCGTCGGAGGAGTCGAGGTGTGCGTCGACAACCCCGTTCGCGACGACAAGTCCGGGCTCGACCTCCCTGCCGGATGCACCGAGACGGACGGCGAACAGGCGCTTGCGTGGGTTCGCTCACGACACACGCAGCAGCTCATCGGTGGCTCATGGCGGTCCGTGCCCGGTGCGGGCGACCTCCAGCGCAACCAGCACCAGCAGGACGTGATCCTCCAACTCTTCGCGAGGCTGAAGACCTTCGACTCACCGACGCAACTCACGACGAAGGCGCGAAGCCTTGCAGACAACTTCGTCCTCGACGACGGCCTCAGCATCTCGAGTGCGGTCAACCTCGCATGGGACCTGCGTTCGATCGACGTCGAGTCCATCAGGAGGCTCGAGATCCCGGTACGCCTCACCCGAACGACGTCAGGGCAATCGGTGCTCGTCGCGACCGCCTCATTCGACGAGGTCCTCGCAGACGCGTACGGCGACGATCTCCCGTCCACCGACACCACAGACAACGCGGCCCTGACGAGGTGAGCCGTACAATGCACCCGACGCACGAGAGACGGGAACCCCGGTGAGCGACCCATACGATCCGCATCAGAACCCGCCAGGATGGACGGATCCCTACGCCGACCTGAGCAATCTCTCGGGGAACGAACCGCTCCCGCCCATGGAGCCTCCGACAACGCCACCCGCGCAGCCGCCGGGATCACCCCTCCTGACGGGCCTGATCATCGGGCTCCTCCTGATCGCCCTGTCCGTTGCGGTGTTCCAGCTTCTCTCCCCCGAGGACTCCGGCGAGGCGGGCGACACCACCACGACCACCCTCGAGGGGGACACCGCCACGACCACCCTCGAGGGGGACACCACCACCACGACGACCGGTGAGGGAGCGACGACCACGACCGTCCCTGCCGCCGATCCGTTCGATGCCGTGCCGCCGGCGATCGAGGTCGATCGCCTCAAGATGATCACGAACGGCTTGCGTGTCAACCTCACCGAGGTCCCCGACATCGTGTTCGGTCAGGACGCACCAACGGCCATGGGACGCCTCGTGGCTTCATTCGGGGAACCCACCGAGGACACCGGATGGCAGGTCTCGACCGGTCAGTACGGGGTGTGCGCAGGGGACCTCGAGCGAGTGCTGCTGTTCGGTCCATTCGCTGCGATCGTCACCAAGCCCGGTGGGCAGGAGGTCTTCAACGGCTATCGCCACGATCTCACGTTCGGTGATCTCACGAATCCGGCCGCAGGCCTCGAGACCCTGAGCGGCCTGACCGTCGGTGCCAGCGTTGCGGACCTCCAGTCCACCTACGCAGGGGAGCTGGTGACGTTCTCCACCGATCCGCGACTCGGCGAGATCTACGAGGTCCGTGGTTCGACGTCGGGGTCACTCCTCCTGTGGGGCCCCGTGGAGGGTCCCGACGACGCCGACCGGATCATCGGGATCTACGCACCCGACGTGTGCAGCCGCTGAGCAGCCTTGGTCGTCGTCACGCGGGTACAATCGTCGCCATGAAGCCAAGCTACGGAAGCGCGTTCGGAGTCGGTGCCATCGTCGGTCTCGTCGTCGCCGTGGCCGGAACGCTCTTCGCCGGAGCGACGGGAGGCATCTCGAAGCTCGGCGTGACGGGAGAGGGATCCTCCATCGAGCCCGTGTTCGCGGTACCGGCGTCCGCGTTGTGGATCGTCACGATCGTCGTCGCCGCGGCCATCGGCACACTCCTCGCTGTGGTCACGGCCGCGGTCGCCAGGGTGATCGACCCTGATGCCTCCGGTGTCGGGCTGTGGATCATTGCGCCACTGGGTGCGATCGTTGGCGGTGTCGTCGCATTCGCCGTGTTCCCCCTCGGGGTCACCGGCCTCGGATCACTGGAGGACGGTGTGGCGACCATCTCCGTCGTCGCGATGGTGGCCCTCGCAGCGGTCTCCGGCCTGGCGGGAGGCAGTGCCATCGTGTGGCAGTCCTACATCATGGCCCGACCGCCGCTCGGGGCTCCCGATCCTGATCTGCTCCCCGCGGACGAATCGTTCGCCACGGGCTGATTCGCTCGTCTGCCCGTCCTCAGCCGTCCAGATGGACGATGCTCGTCGCCTCGAGAGCACCGTCGGCATTCGTGGCGTAGGTGACGCGGAGCGTGTCCCGCCCGAGGAGATGCTCGCGGAGGTGCACGAGGGGCTCCCCGTCACACGTCAGGTCGAGACCGGGAACGAACAGGTGGCTCGAACCTTCGTCGTCGACGAGCACGAAGGCATCGACGGCAGTGTCGTTCTCCGTGACCTGGGACACGAGGCCGGTGACGACGCCATCAGCGTCAGCGTCGGTACCGTGCCCACTCGCGCACGCCGACGCTGCCACCGCCACCAGGGCGACCAGAAGGGCAACGGACCTACGCGCCGAGGATCGACTCGAGCTCGCCATCTCCGAGCACCCCCTCGATCCGGGCAATGACGATCCCCTGCTCGTCCATCACGAAGATCCACGGCTCGGACGGGAGCCCGAAGTCGACGACCGCGGGAGCGAGGTGATCGACGTCTGGAGCGAAGCCCTCCTCGTTGAAGCCCTGATAGACCTCGACGTGTACCCAGTTGACGTCCGGGTAGGACTCGCTGATCTCCTTCGTCTGGCGAATCATCGGCCCGCAGGCAGCTGACGTGCAGAATGCGGGAGTGGCGAAGATGGCGACGGTGCGGTTCCCGTTGGTGAGGGCGTCGTCGAGCGACATCTGATAGAACGCCTCGTGGATCGGATAGTCGGTGGTGAGGTCCTCGAGGGGAGTGTCGGCGACGGTCGGGGTCGCGACGACGGGCGCACGCTCGCCGATGGCCACCGTTGCAGGCTCTTCGGCGACGAGCACGAGGAACGGCTGCGTCTTCTCCCCGGTGGACACGTCGAAGTCGATCTCCCATTGCCCCGCACGATCGAAGGGAATCGCCGCGCGATAGAGCCCGATGCTGTCCTCGATGATCCAGAGGAAGTCGGCGCCGACCTCATGGACGATGTCGGGGGCATCGAGGGACTTCGCCCGAACCGTGACAACCTCGTCCGGGGAGCCGCGCCGGGTCCCGTCGATCTCGTTGACGGCGAACAGGAAGCGTTCATCTCCAACGGCCGGATCGATCGATGCCCTGATCGCAATCAGGTCCTCACCCTGGTCGGACGAGCATCCCGAAGCGACGATGGCTGCGGCGAGGGCGACGAGCACCAGCTTCCTCATGCCGGAACGATACGTCGACCCACGGTCAACCAAGCCGCCAGTGTCACCGATGGGCGCATGGCAACCGGTGTCTCCTCGTTGCGATCGTGTCGTTGCGATCGAGCCCTCTCCGAGGTCTCCGCGCAGGGATGCCGTCGATCAGGTTCCCGGTTCGGCGTCGAATGAATCCCAGATCTCACCGAGGGCCTCGAAGAGCTCTCCGAGCGCCCAGACGAGGATGATGGCCATCACGAGGAGGACGGCGAGCGTCAGCAGGCCGCGGATCCAACCCGTCCACCCCGCCGTTGCGCCTCGCACCACCTCCACGACGTCGCCGAGGAACCCGGGCGGTCGCCTGCCGGTCGCTCCGGCGTCAGCCTGAGGAGGAGGCTCGAACGCAGGACCCGTCGACTCGATGCGTGGGATCACATCGATCGGTGTGGCAGGTGCCGGCGTATCCAGCGCATCGTGGACGGTCACGGAATCCGGCTCGGGTCGGAGTGAACGGAGCTCGTCGGGATCGAGTTCGAGCACCCTGGCGAGGTCGTCGATGATCCCGATGGCCGGGGGAACCTCGCCCCGTTCCCACCGTCG
>JAWOGV010000123.1:0-8004 GCA_046496605.1 Acidimicrobiia bacterium
TCTCGAGCTCGCGCCGGCCTGCGCCCATCATGACAGGGACACGACCTGCTGTACGTCCTTGTCGCCGCGCCCGGACAGGTTCAGCACGACCGTGCGGCCGTCGAGCGCATCCGCCTCGCGGACGATCCACGCAAGCGCATGGGCGGATTCGAGCGCAGGGATGATCCCCTCGGTTCGCGCCATCAAGTGGAAGGCCTCGATCGCCTCCTCATCGGTGACGCTCTCGTACCGGACGAGGGAGGCATCCTTGAGGTAGGCGTGCTCGGGACCCACGCCGGGATAGTCGAGTCCCGCGCTCACCGAGTGCGCCTCCTCGACCTGACCGAACTCGTCCTGGAGCATGTACGTCATCGCACCGTGGATGACCCCGGGCGAACCCTCCCCCAGCGACGCACCGTGCTTTCCGGTATCGAGGCCGAGGCCCGCAGCCTCGACGCCGACGAGGTCCACGTCGGGATCGCCGGCGTACGGGTGGAAGATCCCCATCGCGTTCGATCCTCCACCGACGCATGCAACGATCACATCCGGGGAGGGGCGGACCACACCGTCCATCTGGGCTCGCAGCTCCTCACCGATCACCTTCTGGAACTCGCGGACCATCCAGGGAAACGGATGGGGACCGACGACCGAGCCGATGATGTAGTGCGTCGACTCGACGGACGCAACCCAATCGCGCATTGCGGCCGACACCGCATCCTTGAGCGTTCCTGCGCCGGACGACACAGGGACGACCTCGGCCCCGAGCAGCTGCATCCTGTACACATTGAGGGACTGCCGCTCGATGTCCTTGTCGCCCATGTAGATGGTGCAGTCGATACCGAGGAGCGCACACGCCGTGGCGGTCGCGACCCCGTGCTGGCCTGCGCCCGTCTCGGCGATCACGCGCTTCTTCCCCATGCGCCTCGCCAGGAGACCCTGGGCGACCGTGTTGTTGATCTTGTGGGCTCCCGTGTGGGCGAGGTCCTCGCGCTTGAACCACAGATCGACTCCGAGGAGGTCCGACAGGCGTGCGGCGCGGTACACGGGGGTCGGACGGCCGACGAAGTCGCTCAACAACCCAGAGAGCTCGGCGTGGAACGCGTCGTCCGACCATGCTGCCACGAAGGCCGCTTCGAGGTCGATGAGCGCGGGCATCAACGTCTCGGGGGCGTACCTTCCGCCGAAGGCACCGAATCGGCCGGTCGCGTCCGGGCGTTGCAGTCTCATCGGTCGCGCTCGCTGCTCATCGTTTGGCCTCCTCGACGAAGACCCTGATGGTATCGGGATCCTTGATGCCGGGGATGGCCTCGAGGCGACTCGATGCATCCACGCCGAAAGGATCGAGTCGATCGATCACCTCCCTGACGTTGTCGGGCCCGAGGCCTCCTGCGACGACGTACGGACGCTCGACGTCGGCGACGGTATCCCACGCAAACGGCTTGCCAGAGCCCCCGTGACCGCGTCGACGCTCCGTGTCGAACAGGATCACCGCCTCGGGCACGACGGCTGCGGGATCGACGGTTGGGCCCGCTCGACCGACCGGAATCGGGCACAGCACGTCGAGACCAGCCTCGACAGCGGCTCGAGCGGTATCGAGCGCATGGAGCCCATGGGCCTGGATGCCGGTGACACCGATCTCGTTGGCCAGATGCAGAGCATCGCCGGGGGTCATGTCGACGACCACCGCGTAGGTCGATATCGATGCCGAACCGACCAGGGTACGCGCGGCCTCTACGGACAGTGTCCTGACCGAACCGGGGGCGAGCACGAAGCCCAGGGCATCGGCGCCCGCACGCTCTGCCGACCGGATCGCCTCCGGTGTGGTGATCCCGCAGATCTTGACCCATGTCACGAGGCACCTCGAAGCGCGTCCACGAACGAGGCAGGATCGCCATGGCGAACGAGAGCCTCGCCGACGAGGATGGCGTCGTAGCCCGCCGCTGCCATCCTCCGAGCACCTTCGATCGACGAGACACCCGATTCGGCGATCCGGACGACACCGTCGGGGATCGCGCCCGCCACCGCCTCGGCAACAGCGAGGTCCGTGGTGAAGCTGTCGAGGTCACGGTTGTTGACACCGATGATGCCGGCGCCGACCGCGACGGCCCGTGCAACCTCATTGAGCGTGTGGGCCTCAACGACGCTGTCCACCCCGGCGTCCTCCGCCGCCTGGATGCACGCCTCGAGCCCTCGATCGTCGAGGGCCGCAACGATCAGGAGGACGGCGTCCGCGCCCGCTGCCCTGGCCTCCCATACCTGGGCAGGATCCCTGGTGAAGTCCTTGCGAAGCACCGGGATCGTTACCGCGGCTCGTACCGCAACCAGGTCATCGAGCGAACCTCCGAAGAAGTGAGGTTCTGTCAGGACCGAGATCGCAGCCGCTCCACCGGCCTCATACGCACGGGCCAGCCGCACAGGGTCGAGTGATGCGTCGATGTCGCCTGCGGATGGGGAGCGCCGCTTGATCTCGGCGATGACCGAAAGTCCGTCGGCGGCAAGCGCATCAGCCAGGCTGCGTTGCGCAGGAGCGTCGGCCGACCTCGCCCGGTGGTGCTCGAGATCTCGCCGAGCGTCCCCGGCGCGGACATCCGCGGTCCTCAGGATCTCATCGAGGATCATGACCGACGGTCCTTCGTCGGGATCGAACCATCGAGGAACCGCGCGGCTTGGATCGCAGCGAGGACGGCACGAGCCTTGGCGACGCACTCCTCGTACTCGGTTGCGGGATCGGAATCGGCGACGACGCCCGCGCCCGCCTGGATCCATGCCGTGGAACCCTTCACGACACAGGTCCGCAGACCGATCGCCGTGTCGAGGTTTCCCGAGAAGTCGATGTACCCGACGGCTCCCGCGTACGGACCGCGGGCCGTCGGCTCGAGGGTGTCGATGATCTCCATCGCACGGACCTTCGGGGCACCCGAGACCGTCCCGTGTGGAAAGGTCGCACGCAGGACGTCGACGGGACTGGTCCCTTCGACGAGGACCCCGGAGATCCCCGACACGATGTGCATGACGTGCGAGTACCTCTCGATGACCATGAGGTCGTCGACCTGCACCGTCCCATAGACGCACACCCGGCCGAGGTCGTTGCGGGCGAGGTCGATCAGCATCACGTGCTCCGCTCGCTCCTTGGGGTCTGCGAGGAGCTCGCGTTCGAGTGCCAGATCGTCCTCCGCTGTCGCCCCACGTGGCCTCGTCCCTGCGATCGGCCGCGAGTAGACCCTCCCGTCACGGACCCGTGACATCAACTCGGGGGACGAGCCCACGATGGCGAGGTCGCCCGAGCGCACGAGGAACATGAAGGGCGACGGATTGACGATACGAAGTGCGCGGTACAGGGCGAGCGGATCCCCCTCCAGGGTGGTCTCGAAGCGGATGGAGGGAACGATCTGGAACGCGTCGCCCGCCCTGATGTGGTCGATCGCCACACGGACCGCAGCCTCGAAGTCCGCCCTCGTCATGTTGCTCGTCGAGTCAGGAACGCCGTCGAATCCCGGGCGCTCCTGTGGCTGGATGGACGTCGAGGTGGACAGGCTCTCGATGGTCGAGGCGATGGCCGCCACCGCGGCTGCATACTGGCCTGACGGGTCGTCCCCGACGAAGACGTTGATGATCACGAGGATCGAGTCGCGCACGCGGTCGAACACGGCGAGGCTCCCGACCATGTGCCACACCATCTCGGGAAGGCCGCGGTCGTCGGGAGGCTGGTTGTCCAGACGTTCGATGTGGCGCACGATGTCGTAGGAAAGGAAGCCCACTGCCCCGCTGTGGAGGGGTGGAACCTCTGCTGGGAAGCCGAGCGCGCCGTCATCGGGCACGGTGTAGCGGTCCGTGATCGCGGCGAGCACGTCGAGCGGGTCTCCCTCCGGCACGGCCACGGCGGGATCGTCGATCGATGTGACGCCGCCCATCGTCGTGATCGTGAAGGCAGGGTGCCATCCGATGAACGACCAGCGACCCCACCGCTCGCCCCCCTCGACCGACTCGAGGAGGAAGCCGTCACCCCCACCGGCGAGTGCTCGATACACCGAGACCGGTGTCAGCGAGTCAGCCATGATCTCCACGCCGATCGGAACGACCGAGTGGTCGCGAGCGAGCAGCAGGAACTCGTCGAGGCTGAGCGTCGGTCGCATGGATGGCGAGGGTACCGGGCTCGAGCGGGATCAGATCTCGGCGAGGTCCTCGAGGCCGATGCGGATGAGCAGGTCCGAGAACCATGCCGACAGGTCGGTGATTCGTCCGGTGATCAGCAGCACCCCGAAGAACGCGAGCATCAGGCCGGAGGCGACCGTGATCTGGGTGAGGTATCGCTTGACCCAAGCGAACGCCGAGAAGGCCTTCGCCAGGAGAAGCGAGGTGAGCAGGAAGGGGATTCCGAGCCCGAGGCTGTAGAACGCGAGGACGATCATGCCGTCGGTGACGGTGCCGCTGTTCGCGCCGAGCAGCAGCGCAGTCGCCAGGAATGGCCCGATGCACGGCGTCCAACCGAACGCGAACGCCGCCCCCATCACGGGCGGCCCGAGCAGGCCGAGCCTCCGCGCACCCGACGACTCGATCCGACGATCCTTCATCACGGGAAGAAGCCATGCGGGTGTCCACACCGCAGTCGTGGCGATGAACAATCCCATGGCGACGATGAGCCATCCGGCGATCGTGGTGAAGATCGACTGGTTGAGGAATCCCGAGAGGGACGTCGCCGTCGCCCCGAGGGCGATGAATACGGCGCTGAAGCCCCCGACGAACAGCGCGGTCCTTCCGACGACCCTGCCCGTGGACACGTTGCCCTCGGCAAGCTCCGCCATGTCGTAGCCCGACATCAGGGACACATACCCCGGAAGGAGGGGCAGGACACACGGTGAGAGGAACGACGCCGCTCCGGCGAAGACTGCTGCGAGGAGTGACACTTCCATGGTGGTCCTTGTCGGGATCTCAGGTGGTCAACGGTATGGGGAGCGCGGATGTTCCCGCTTCACACGATCGCAATGATGTCAGGGACATGGCCCGGGGACCGCTTGTGGGTGATGCTGCCCCGGGGGGAACGCCACTAACCTCACCCGCGTCGTCGACGAAGGCACGATGGGGCTCCCGAACTCAACTCGACAGTTGAACGCGTTCTCGATCGGGGACAGGCGCATCCTGTTCCTCACATCGATCATGGGGTTCGTAGCCGGCTATGCGGGAAGCCAGATGCCCCACACCCTCCCGTTCGCCCGGACCGCGCTCGATCTCACCGAGGGGCAGATGAGTGCCGTCTTCGCCATCGTCAGGGCAGTGTCGTTGCTCGGCGTGCTCTTCGCGATGTCGGCCGACTCCCACGGTCGCAAGCGACCGATCCTGGCGGCGTTCGCGCTCCTGCTCCTCGGAAGCCTCGCGACGGCACTCATCCCATCGGTGCCTGCATACGCCGCTTCGCAGGCCATCGTCCGGCTCGCCCTCGTTGCGTTGGCTGCCCTGACGCTCGTCCTGATCGCCGAGGAACTCCAGCCCGGCGTCCGCGCACTCGGCATCGGCGTCCTCGGGCTCGCCGGTTCCATGGGTGTCGGACTCGGCCTCATCCTGTTGCCGATCGCCGAGCGGAACGACAACGCATGGCGTGTCCTGTTCGGGCTCGCGGCGCTCGGCCTGCTGTTCCTCCCGATGCTCTCCCGGTTCCTCCCCGAGAGCCGTGCGTTCGTGCCGGGTCCCCGGATCGCGTTCGTGAAGGCGCTCGACATGGGCCTCTCGAGGCACTTCTGGCCGCTTGCAGGGATCTCGTTCTTCGTCGCTGCCTTCTCGTCCCCGGCATTCGACTTCGTCCTCGAACGATTGATCAACGACCTCGACTGGGACACCGGAGCCGCTCGATTCCTGCTCATCGTGTTCTCGGGCGTTGGAGCGATCGGGCTCCTCGTCGGTGGCAGGGCCGCCGATCGGTACGGTCGTCGTCCGACGTCCATCGCGGCACTCGCGATCGGGCTCGTGGGAGGGGTCGGTTTCTACTCACTCGACTCAGGGTGGTTCCTCGCAGTTTCGATCTTCCTCGCAACGCTCGGAGCCACGATGCTGACCCCCTCGTTCGGGGCGCACCGATCGGAGCTCTTCCCGACCAGGGTTCGCGCCACGGCGAATGCGTGGGTCACGAACGCCGCGATCGTCGGGAGCATCGCCGGATTCGGCCTCGGTGCGTGGCTCATCGACAGGATCGGACTCGCCGTGACGGTGTCGGGCCTCGGTGCCGGCCTCGTCGTTTCGATGCTCCTGGTGCTCAGGCTGCCGGAGACGCGCGGGATGGATCTGGTGCGCCGCCCCGTGGCCACCCGGGGTGCCACACTCCGAACGCCGCCAACCGGGTGACGCTGAGGAGCGCGATCGCGAGCCACACGCCCACCAGCGTGTCGCCCACCGCCACGAGTGCCACGATCGTCGCTACGCCCGCAACGACCATCGACACAGCGAGGTACCTGAACGCGCTCGCTCCGATCGCGATGCCGTCCCACACATACACGAGCGCCGTGAGCGGCTGCAGGAGGACGACGAACGGGTAGATCGAATCCAGCTCGGATCTCACGGCATCGTCGACCGAGAAGAGCACGGGTATCACGCCTGCCGTGAGTGCGAGACCCACGGAGAGGGCGACGCCCGCCGCGAATCCCAGGAAGAGCAGCCGGTTCGCGATCCCGCGGGCCGCCGTCACGGACCCGGAGCCGAGGTCAGTGCCAACCATCGCCTGTGCGGCGACGGCGAACGAGTCGAGCACGAACGAGAGGAAGAGCCACACCTGGATTGCGATCTGATGGGCGGCGACCTGATCCGTACCGATGCGGGACGCCGCGACGGTCGTTGCCGTGAGGGCTGCGAGCAGCGCCGCGCTCCGAATCATCATCGGCCAGCCCGCATCGAGGATCCGGCCGATCCCGAGCGATCCGAGGTTCGCGACGCGAGCGCCGGTACCGAGGCGCTCGCGCTGCGTCCCGAGGATGAGGACGAGGAACCACACAGCCGCGATCGTCTGCGCTGCGACGGTCGCCCATGCCGCGCCTGCTACCCCGAGCCCGAGCGTGAAGATCAACAGCGGGTCGAGGACGAGGTTCACGACGTTCATGCCCATCGCCACCCACAGGGGCGTCGTCGTGTCCGAGTGGCCGCGAAAGATCCCGTGGCCCACCATGGCGACGAGCATCATCGGGAGCGCGACGAAACGGATTCGCAGGTAGTCCGATGCGAGCTCCGCGACGTCCGGTGCTGCTCCGAACAGCCCGACGATCGCGTTCGAGGACGCAATCGCCACGAGTGCCACAACGACGCCGATGCCGAACGAGACACCGAGTGCGCCCTTCGAGACGGCACCCGCCCGATCCGTCCGACCAGCGCCGACCTCGCCAGCCACGAGCGGGGTGATCGTCATGTGGACGAAGTTGAAGATCGAGAACACGGCTGCGAAGACCGCAGACGCGATTGCGAGGGCTGCGAGTGCTTCCGTTCCGAGTCTCGCCACCCAGGCCGTGTCGACGATCGAGACCAACGGATCCATCGCGAGGGTTCCGAGCGCGGGGATCGCGAGCGCGGCGATCACCCGATCTCTCGGGTTACGGCGGAAGGCAGCTGGGAGGGACGGGGTCACACGGGTGGTGTCGCCTTCGGTTCGTGCCGGCACCGATCGGAGAGGGGACACTCCCAACAGTGCGGCGATCGCGCATCGCACACGTCGCGGCCGAACTGGATGAATCGCATCGATATGCCTGCCCAGTCCTTCTTCGGGTACAGGTCCATGAGCTCGCGCTCGATCCTGACCGGGTCCGGCGAATGGGTGATTCCGAGCCGATTCGTGACACGCTTGACGTGCGTATCGACGGCGATCGCGGGATCACCCCACACCTCGGCGAGCACGACGGATGCGGTCTTGCGGCCGACGCCGCGCAGCCGTGTGAGCTCGTCGAGATCCCTCGGAACCTCACCGTCGTGGGACTCGACGATGTCGGCGGCGAGGGCGATCACGCTCTTCGTCTTCTGCCGGTAGAAGCCGGTCGAGTAGATGATGTTCTCGAC
>JAWOGV010000124.1:0-11403 GCA_046496605.1 Acidimicrobiia bacterium
ATGGAGGTCATCTCCCGCTATGCGATCAAGCTGCAGGGGGTCGACAGCAAGCTGATGATCGTCTCCGCATCGCCCCGGGTGATCGAGCAGCTCACCATCACCGGCGTCACCGACATCATCGGCATTGAGAACGTGTATCCGGCCGACGAGTGGCTCGGCGCGACTCTGGCCAGGGCGCACCAGGATGCCAGAGCCTGGATCGACGCGCAGACGGCTCGCTGAGTCGCGGCTCGGCCATCACTGCGCAGGGCCGCGATTGGCATGACGGCTGGCTCGCACGAACTGGTGCGCTTGGCGTCGGGACAGTCAGCGTCGAAGCGGAGTCCCCCAAAGGGAGACCAGCCTGGCGACGAGGGTGATGAGGACACCTGGCCCACAAAGGCCTCGACCACCACGAGCCTCTTGGCAAGATCGCTGGCGGCGGTGATGTCGCCGTAGCCGACGGTGGTGAGGGTCACGAAGGAGAAGTACAGATAATCGCCCTCCGTGACGACGTTGTTCAGGAAGGTGGTGTCGGTGAGCAAGTCGATGCCGCCGTACACGCTCGCCATCA
Source organism: Acidimicrobiia bacterium (assembly GCA_046496605.1). Lineage (GTDB taxonomy): Bacteria > Actinomycetota > Acidimicrobiia > Spongiisociales > UBA5794 > SZUA-442. Next base: position 554 of record JAWOGV010000124.1, read on the forward strand.
CGAAACCGAACAGGGCGTATGCGGAGATCGCACCCATGACCGTCTGCAGGCCCACCAGCCGGTGTCGCACGATCCGGTTCAGGATGGCGATCGCGGCAGACAGTTGCGCCAACGCCAGAAGCAGGAGGCGCCACCCTCCGGCAGTGGGCTCGGACATCAACGCGAAGGGAATGGCCGTGACCAACAGGACGCCCATCGCGACCAACCCGAGCCAGCGAACCCGGCCGGGGACACCCGGGGACCACAGCGAAGTGAGCAGGACAGCCGCCCACAACGTGGTATTGAGGATCGAGACCCACTTTCCGGTGTCGAAACCGGAGAGGACGTGTCCGGAGAAGATCAGGAGGAGGATCAGGCCGTATCGCTCCCGAACCGGCACACCCAGAGAGTCCTGTCCCAACCTCGCGCCGAGGGTATCCCCTCGTCCTGATCGCTTCCGCTCGGTGGATGCTCAGCCACTCCCTTGCCTCGAGTCCGGGGTCGTCCGGGGAGTGTATCCCCTGCCGGTCGAGCCCACCTGGATCGACCCTGCAGTATTCAGGCGACACGCTCAGGCCAGGATCGGGATCGTGAAGATGTAGATGCCGACGCCCAACAGAATGACGATTCCCATGCCAAGCATGAGGTTCTGCCCGAGTCGACTCCGCATCTTGGTGCTGAGACCGGCGAAGAGGAATACCGCGGCGAAGACGATGGTGCTGAGCACGTACTTGTCATCGTTTGCGTCGGCTGCCTGGGCCTCGTCGTACTTGGCATCAGCCAACGCTTGGAGGCGTTCGGCCTCCGCCTCCTCCGCCACTGAGTACTCGGGCATCGCGAACGGGGTCGGAGGCGCGTCGGGATTGATGAAGGGCCGGGTCTCCAGCCACGCGTCAGAGGCGGTGCGGAACTCGGCGCGGAACCGGAGGTAGAGAAAGCCCGACAACGTGCTCGGATCAGGTTCGTAGCTCGTGTCCACCACGATGCGTCCCTCGGTTATGTCCGTCTGTGTCGCCTCGAGCCATGCGAAGAAACTCGCCAGGTCCACTTCGGTCAGCTGGCCCGCCCTGGTGAACTCTCGAGTCGCTTCGGTGCGGGCTGCCGACCCCTGGGCCAACGAGAATGCCATCCGGTCTCCCCACTGGTCGCTCTGGAACGCCGACCAGGCGGTCAGCACTGCGGCGATCGCCATCACCAGAGTCGCCAGCACGTCGACCCAGTCGACCTGGTTGAGAATGAATCCCTCGCCAGCTTGTCTCGCTGGTTGAGGTGTCTCATGCCCAGGACCCTCCGGGGAGGACTCCTCTGTTTCGACTTCGGCGCCCATGTTGCGCACTCCTCTTGGACGGTTCTTGTCAGACTTGTGAAGATTCTGTCACCGGAGACGGTCCGGCCGTCCCCCCAATCGGACGATTTCTTTCATCCGTTGGGGACGATGACCAGACGCCTCGCTTCCCGTTCTGTTGAGGCAGAGTGCGAAACAGTGAGATGACACCCGATCGCGTGCGAGGACGGCGCCTGTGATTGCCCTCGTCGTCGTCGCCGTCGTCTTCATCGTCTACTCGCTGGTTGCTACGCATCTCGACCGGTGGTCGATCACCGCACCGATGGTGTTCGTCATCGCAGGTGCGGCAATCGGTATGTTCGCTCCGGAATGGCTGGGGTTCCTCGACGAGCCTGAACCGGTGAAGCTGATTGCCGAGCTGACCCTCGCATTGCTGCTGTTCGCGGACGCTTCCACGTTGCGGTGGCGTGAGCTTCGCGAGGATGGATTGCTGCCGGCCCGCCTGCTCCTGATCGGATTCCCCCTCACCGTGCTCGCAGGGTTCGGGGTTGGATTGCTCGTGGAACCCACCGCCCCATGGGCGGCGGCTGCGCTGATCGCCGCCATCCTCGCCCCTACCGACGCCGCTCTGGGACTCGGGGTATTCACGAACCCCTCCGTCCCCGGGCGCATTCGCCGCGCCCTGAACGTCGAGAGCGGCTTGAACGACGGCTTGGCGACGCCATTGATCACTCTCTTCCTCGCCTTCCTGATCGCCCAGGAGGGAGCGGGGACGACGAGCTGGGTCGCTGATTCTGTGAAGGAGCTCGGCATCGCGCTCGTGGCGGCGGTCGTCGTCGGGTCGGTCAGTGGCCGGTTGATCGCCGTTGCCCAGGCGAGGGGGTTGACGTCCCCAGCACCGGAACGATTCGCAGTCCTCGCCACGGCCTTGCTGGCATACGGAGGCGCGATTGCTGCCGGTGGCAATGGTTTCGTCGCGGCGTTCGTGGGAGGACTGGTGTTCTCTGTGGCGTCGGGCGGCAAAGTCCGGGAGTCGGTGGAGTTCACCGAGGACCTGGGGCTGTTCTCGTCCTTCCTGGTGTGGTCGATCTTCGGCGCCCTCCTGCTCGCACCCGTGCTCGAGGGAGGAACGCGCTGGACACCGATCGTCTACGCCGCGCTCAGCCTGACCGTGATCCGCATGGTTCCCGTCGCCGTGTCCATGATCGGTTCCGGTCTCCGAACCCCGAGCGTGCTCTTCCTGGGGTGGTTCGGGCCTCGCGGGCTGGCCTCAGTCGTGTTCACCTTGCTAGCGGTCGAGACCCTGGCCGAAGAGGGCCTTGTGTCCACTCCGTTGATCGAGATCACCACCTGGACCGTGTTCCTGTCGGTTATCCTCCACGGCATCACCGCACGCCCGCTCTCACGGATCTACGGCTCGCATGCAGCCGATGAGTCAGGCGACCGACCGGAGATCGGTGCCCCGCACGAGGGCCCGATGCCTCGATCCCTGGTCACCCGACGGTCCGGAAGCGCCTGACGGTCACTCTGGAGGTGGGCGCAGCGCGTCACTCGCCCGTTTCGGCCATCTTCGCCTGCGCGTCTGCGATTGCGCCCTGGAGCGCTTCCACATGACGGCGCTCCGCCTCGCTTACGATTCGCGGGACGGCCCGCTCCACAACTGCCTCGACCCGCATCATCAATCAGGACCACCAACGTCCGGTTCGTCAATCCAGAGAAGGCCGCCCGGAGGATCGGAAGGGCAGTGCGGTAGATCTGATCGGACATCGCGTTCCCTCCCAAGACAGGAGCCCTGACAGCTGCAGCCTCCGCCAGCCCCAGCAAGAACCCTTGCCGCCCCACTCCCGACTCCCCAACGCCTCCAGCATCACCCCATCAGGACGACTCCCCATAATCGCGGCCGCCCACCACACTGCTAGGGCGTCGCAGCGAAGGGGCCCAGGGCGGAGGCGGCATCTGCACCCGCGGTCGCGATCTCGACCTTGGCGCCGTCGTCGGTGGTGAGGGTCACGATTGTCGGTGAATGTCCGAGGTGCCGCAGCCTGTGGAGCTCCTCGCCGGTTGGCTTCCTGCTGGCGGCGTGCTGTACCCAGAGCAGCTCGACCGACCAAGCAGCAGGGCTCGCCCGGAAGGCGAACACGTCGTGGATCCAGATCCCGTGTCCGCGGTGCCATCGCGTTGAAGCTGCGTGTCTCAGGAGCAGAGGTATGTCCTCGTCACGCTTACGCATCGATCGATTGCGGAGGACGAGCACTGTGATCCCCACGGCGCACAGCCACAGCGGTACTCCCAGGAACACGAGCAATACCCAGAGCACCTCAACGCCTCCGGGGCGATCGAATGGTTGTCGGTTCTGCTGTCATCCCGTTCACCCTCGTTGACGGTAGCGGTTCTTGCATCACCCTTCCGGGACGATTCGCCCCGGCGGCGAGATCGCCGAGCCGCTGCAGGTGACGCGAGGGTGCGGCGCACGTCGTGAGCGTCCGGCTTCTCGGCCGCGAGTGTGCCGAAGGGCGTTTGGCTAGGATTGCCGCGTGCCTGCTCCAGAAGTCAAGGCGACCGCGACCGGGTCTTCGCAGGTGCGGGGTCGGGTCGCAGATTCGCTTGTGCTACGCAATACCGTGCCGCCGCAAACGACCCGGTCGGGAGTCGTGCTGCGCCGGGATCTGGTCGATCGGCTGGGCGCTGTCGGCGCTGGACAGGTCGTATCGGTCGCGGCGCCGGCAGGCTACGGCAAGAGCACCGTACTGGCGCAGTGGCTCAACAGCGACTCGCGCCCTGGGGCGTGGCTCACAGTCCACAGCGAGGACAACGATCCGGCGACGATGATGTCGAACATTGTCTTCTCACTCCGAATCGGCGGGGTGCTGAGCGCCGATGCGTCCACCGGTGTTCGGTTCACGTCGAGAACTGCGGTCACTCGTGGTGTCGATCAGCTGATTCGGGCACTCGAGGGCGCAGACCCGGGGATCCTGGTGCTCGACGAGGCACAGAACCTTCGTTCCAGGGCGTCGCGCGATCTCGTTGGCGAGCTGGCGTTGAGGCTACCCGAGACCCTGACCCTTGCCGTTGCGACCCGCTCGGAAGTCCGACTTCCGTTGGGACAGCTGCGGCTGCAGGGCGGACTGGTGGAGGTGGCGGCCGAAGATCTCGTGATGACGTCTGAGGAGGCGACGGAACTGGCAGGCCGCATTGGCCTGGACACAGACGATGCCCTCATCGCTGATCTCGTCGAGCACACGGAGGGCTGGCCTGTGGCTGTTTACCTCTCGCTGCTTGCGATCAAGAGCGGGAGCGGGTCCCCGATTCCGCATGAGATCCGGGGTGATGACCGGTTCATGGCCGACTACCTGCAGAAGAAACTAATCGCTCATCTCTCACCGCCGCGAGCCACCTTCCTCATGCGCTCCTCCGTGCTCAACGAGTTCTCAGGAGAGCTGTGCGATTTCGTTCTTCAGAGAACTGGCTCACAACGCATCCTCGAGAAGCTGGAGCTCTCGAACCTGCTCATCATTCCCCTCGACCGGCAACGGCGCTGGTATCGCTACCACCAGGTGCTCAAGGAGTACCTGCGAGATCAGTTGCAGCGAGATGAACCCGAATCTGTGGCCCCGCTGCACCTCAGGGCTGCCGTGTGGTTCGAAGAGCACGACCTGCCCGAACCAGCGATCGATCATGCGATGGCAGCCGGGGATGAGGACCGAGCGGCGCGGCTGGTCGCGGCTACGGCGCGTCTCGTCTTCAGCCAGGGACGCGTCGAAACGCTGAAGCGTTGGCTCGGGTGGTTCGAAAAGCCCGGGCGCATCGACCGTCACCCGAGCATCGCCGCCATCGGTGCGCTGACGTATGCGCTGTTGGGGAACGAGGCAGTTGCGCGGCTTTGGGCTGGGATCGTGGACGACGCGACTGATCTCGGTCCTGTCGCCGGGCTGGTACGCGCCGCGATGTGCTCCGGCGGTATCGATCAGATGCTCGCCGATGCCGCAGCCGCGGAGGAGGCACTGAACCCCATTTCGGACTGGCATTCCGCCGCCGTGGCCTTCCAAGGCCTCGCCCTCTATTGGACGGGCGATGTCCAAGCCGCCGACGCGCGGTTCGCCCTCGCCGCAAAGACCGCCGAGTATCACGACGCCCGACCGGCAGCGGCTTTCTCGATCGCTGTGCGCTCGGCGATCATGGCGTCACGTGGGGACTACACAGAAGCGAGCATGCTTGCCGAGCACTCGGTGAGCGTCGTCGAGAGCGCCGGATTCGAAGCGATCGCGACGAGCGTGCTGCCGTTCGTCGCCGCGGCACGGGCAGCCATGCGTGGGGGCGACCCGGTCCGGGCCCGCCGTATGCTCGGTCGAGCAGTCGCACTTCGACCGGTGCTCTCTCCGGCGGCGCCGGTGATCGCGTTCCACACGCTTGTCGAGATGGCTGAAGCCCATATGGAAGTCGGCGACATTGCCGGGGCGAGACTCGCCGTCGGGGCGATCGACGACATCATGAGGCAGCGGCCGCGTTTGGGACTCCCTGAGGACCGATTCGTTGACCTCAAGGCGCGGGTAGCGGCGATGCCTGCGGGCCAGGTCGGCGCGTCCACGCTCACGAATGCGGAACTTCGGGTGCTTTCGCTGCTGGGCACCCACCTGTCGTTCGCCGAGATCGGCGACCGCTTGTACGTCTCTCGTCACACCGTCAAGACCCAGGCGATGTCGATCTACCGCAAGTTGGGGGCGTCGTCGCGGAGCGAGGCAGTGCAGCTCGCCAAGGAGATGTATCTGCTCCATTGATGACGATCAACCCGAAAGGTTGTAGATCTGGGGCACCCGCGAATCTTAACTTGCCCCTTCCTGCCTATGAGAAGCGACAGAGAGGATGCCCGCTGAGTCGGACACCCTCTCTTTGAGATCGACTGGTGAAGTGTGTTAGCGCCGACGACCAGGAGGGGTGGAGGCGCGCGAGGCGGACCTCGACGCCCACCTCCCGCATTTCCTCGACGAGACCCTCGAGTGCCTCGGTTCCCGTGTAGTCCACGTCGTACATCAGCTCGCAGTCGACGACGAGGACCCTGGCGGGTGGATCAGCGACTTCGACGAGGGAGCGATCCCCATCGCTGAATGCCTGGGCATTGGCGTAGGCGAGCGGGACCTCGAACCGGTAGACGACGATGCCGGGAATCGGCCTCGCCTCCTCGTGCGCGGTCCTCTCGAGCCGATCCGAGATCGGGTCAAGACCCAGCTCCGAGGTGTGGGGGAAGCTCACCCGATAGATGACAAGGGTGAGCGAGACGAACCACCCAGGATGACGGCCGGGAGGGTATCGAGGACCAATGTGGCGAGAAGGACGACGACGGCGATCGCAAACTCCCACCGCGAAACCTTCTGCACCGGGGCGAGCTTGCGCGAGTTCGCGCTGCGCGCAAGGGCGCCGATCACGACTGCTGCCAGCGTCGCGCGAGGCATCGTCTCGTGAGGATGAATGCCGGTTGCTCAGCGCAGCCGATCTCGATGTTGGTGGGTTCACCTCGATGGGGTGATGGGACCACTGGTTCCAGGGTGCTAGCTTCTCGATGACTACCGGGGACTGCGTCAAACCGAGGACCGGCGCAGGAGGAATTGTGCATTCGACGAAGCTTCCGCGGCGATGACATCCGCTACGACGGAGAGCACGGGTCCGGCCCGGAAGCTTCGCCTCACGTACTTCGTCTCGACGGATTCACAGCCACGGGTGCGCCGCGCCGCCGACCTGACGACGGCGGTCATTGGCCTGATGCTCACGGCCATCGGGGTGTACGGCGTCGACCACATCACGGCGACCGAGGGAGCGATCGCTGACCTCGTAGCCTCCCAGGCCTCGTGGCTCACCTCGGTGATGGAGCTCGTCTTCACCTTCGGGTTGATCTACGCCGTGGCTGTGATCGTGGCGATGGTCCGCACGGGGCCGAAGATGCGAAGCGCGCTGAGGGACGTCCTGATCGCTGTCACGGGCTCCGCTGTTCTCGCCGTGACGCTCACGCTGGCGATACACGGTGAATGGCCCAACGTGTTCCCCGAGTTCGCACTCCAGAGTCCCGTCCCTCGCATGCCCGTCCTGCGGGTCGTCCTCGTCGTCGCCACGCTCGTTGCCGCATCGCCCCACTTCGGCAGGCCGATGCGCCGTCTCGACTGGTTCACGATCGTGCTCAGCGCCATGGCTGTCATCTCGCTCGGATATGCAGACCCTTCCGATGCCATCGGATCCATGGGAATCGGGATGCTGGTAGCGGGTTCGGTGCTCTTCGCCTTCGGTTCGCCTCGGGGGTATCCGGATCCGAACCAGGTCGCTGATGCGCTCGCCGGGATGGGTCTTGGGGCGACCGACGTCCGGCTCGACCCCGAGCAGACGTGGGGAGTCCGCCGCCTCGTGGGTACCTCCCATGACGGGTCCACGTTGGCGATCAAGGCCTATGGTCGTGACGCCTCGGACAACGCTCGAATCGCCAAGGCGTGGCGGATGCTCTGGTACAGGGAGGGAGGACGTGCCGTCAGCTACTCCCGGCTCCAAGCGGTCGAGCACGAGGCCCTCGTTGCCGTGATGGCGGGGCGAACCGGGGCCAGTGCGATCGAGGTGATCGCAGCCGGCGAAACCTCATCCGAGATCGCGCTGCTGGTGCAACGAGGTGGGTTGCGTTCGCTGTCCGATGTCGATGCTGCAGAGATCGGTGACGAAGTGTTGATACCGATCTGGCAGGACGTGGGTCGCCTCCACGACGCATCGATCAGCCACGGATCCCTCACCACCAATGCGGTCCTCTACGGGGATTCCGGTCATGTGATCAGGGACTTCACGTTCGGCTCGCTGGTGGCCTCCGAGTCTGACAGAGCCCAGGATGTTGTGGAATTGCTCTTCTCGACGACACTGCTCGTCGGTGCGGCGGGTGCCGTCGACGCCGCTGTCGCGGGGCTTGGCAGGGACAGGTTGGTGTCCACGCTTCCCTATCTGCAGCTCCCGGCGGTCAGCAGGGGAACCCGCAAGGAGGCGGATGATTCCAAACTGACGATGAAGGAGATCCAGGCGGCGGTGACCGAGGCCACCGGGGAAGGCCTCCCCGAGCCGGTGAAACTGCGTCGGGTCTCGGGTCGCAACCTCGTGACCGCTCTGCTCCTCCTCCTGGCGCTCGGAGGCCTGGTACCACTCATTGCCGGGATCGACTTCGCCGAGGTCTGGTCGATCCTGCAGGATGGTGAATGGGGCGTGATCGCGGTGGCCCTCGTGGTGGGCCAGACGATGTTCATTCCGCAGGCGATGGGGATGATGTTTGCAGTCGGCGGATCTCTGCCCTTCTGGCCGCTCGCCACGCTTCAGGTAGCCATCATGTTCATCGGCCTCGCCGTTCCAAGTGCCGCAGGTCGGGTGGCGATGAACTCGGCATTCCTCCACAAGTTCGGCGTCAACCTCACCAATTCGATCACGCAGGGCGCCATTGACAGCTTCAGCGGCTTCCTCGTCGAAGCCGCCATCCTCCTCCTCGCCCTCGTGGCGGGCGGTTTCGACCTTGGCATCGACATCGATCGCGGTGAGGTGAGCTGGGGCATCGTGATCGTCGTCGTGATCGGGATCGCCGCCCTGACCGTTGTGGCCTTCCAGCGAATCAGACGACTTCGCGAGATAGTGCTCCCTATCATGGGGGAGTCCTGGGGAGCGCTCGTCGCGGTGCTCAAGCAACCGGGACGGGCGATCGGTCTCTTGGCGAGCAACCTGGCCACCAGGCTCGTGATGACAGCCTCCCTGTGGCTGATCCTCCAAGCGATCGACGCACCCGTCAGCTTCGCCGCATGCCTTGTCGCCGTCGTCGCCACCAACCTCCTTCAAGGTCTCGTTCCTGTTCCCGGTGGAATCGGGGTGAGCGAGACGGTGATGACAGGGTTCCTCGTGACGCTCGGGGTCGAACAGAACGCCGCCTTCGCGGCGACGATCACCTGGCGTGTGATCACCTTCTACCTCCCGTCGATCGAAGGGTTCTTCGCGATGCGTTGGCTCGAGCGCCACGAGTACCTCTGATACTCCGCAGCACACACCCCAAGCGTCAAGGGATTCGCCTCCGTCGTCCGGGTTCGGGCGTCACCGGGCAGCACGATCAGGATGGGATTGCCACTCTCGAGGTGATCACGACCCAATCACGTCCCCCACGATGTCGTATTCATCGGGTGTCACATGTGCGCGCGGTTTCGAGAAGGAGGCGTTCGATGGTGCGGTCGGGGTCATCCAGGGTGTAAGTCGGATCAGTGAGCGCACTCGACACCTTCCCGGCGCACGCGACCAGCGTACCGGAGGGGACCGTGATGGTGAATCCGTGATATCCGAGGCCGCGTTCCGGGGCGGCGGCATCGGTTCGAGGCAGCTCGAACAGGGCATCCGTCAGAGCGGCAGCCCCCTCGTCGGTCAGCGTCCACGACGGATCGGGCACACCCGAATACATCCCCAACGTCACGTGCGCCGACGCCTCCCCGCCGGACCCGACCACCGTGTACCGGCCGTCCGGTGCTGCCAGGACCCTGAGCACGACACCTTCCTTCCAGGTCACGTTCCCTGCGGTGGTGGTACCGCCGATCGCGCTGACATCGAGGCCGATCAGCTCCACCGAGGGCTGACCGCATTGTGGGGGGTAGCTCTCCAGGATGGCGCCGCAGAGACGGGCGGTTCCGTCCTCGATGTGCAGGAACCCTCTCACGGTGATCGGTGTGCCATACGAACCCGTCGGGAGTTGATCCACCGTGATGGGAAGCCCGATGCCGCCGACGGCAGCACCGTTGGCGTCGTCCGCGCTGCCGCATGCAGCAAGCGCGACTGCCATCACCAACATCCAGCCGACAAGCGCGATTCGCATCATGTCAATGGGACGTTGCCGACGGTCTCCGAGTTCCCACGGCTTGTGAACTCCATTGATGAGGGTGCCGTCGTCGTCAGGGAATCCCGTGTGCGCCCTCGGCAAGATTCGAACTTGCGACACCCGGTTTAGGAAACCGGTGCTCTATCCCCTGAGCTACGAGGGCGTGTGCTGGTGAGGTCGCCTGTTCAGAACCCCGTTCCGCGTCCGGGAGTCTACGGCAGCCGTGGATTCGGTCTCGTTTGGGACGGGGTCTGGCACCATGCACTCAGGGTTCGATCCGGTTGGCGGTCGTAACGCGGTCGATGCTGCGGTCGAAGGAGATGATGTCGTGTACGCCGGCGGCCTCGGCCGATGCCACGAGGCACGCGTCATCGAAGTCGATGCGATGGGTCTGGTACACCTCGAGCGAGCAGAGCAGCAGAGCTGGATCCAGCGTCCGGATCGGAGCGAAGGCGATCACGGAGGGCATCAACCCGGGTGACCTCGTCGGTGGACACCTCGGAAAACTCGAGCACGTGGACGACCTCAGCTGAGGTCGGAGAGGAGCAACTCGTCCGCACGTCTCAAGGCCGACGGGTCACCCCAAGCCCCAGCCTCGAGCTCGATGTCGACTTCCGCGAACCGGCATCTGCATGAGTCGACCGCCATCCCGATCAAGAAGTCCGGGCTCGTAGCGCCGCACCGCGTCCGGCTCACTTCTCGTCACTTGTCGGGATCGACCTCTTCGCTGTT
>JAWOGV010000233.1:0-2590 GCA_046496605.1 Acidimicrobiia bacterium
AATCCGAGATGGCGACACGCGAGCCGGAGGAGCCTCCCGGACTCTTCACCCTGATGGGCAAGCTCCGCGATCCCGAGATCCGCAGGGGCATGGGACGAGCCCTCGACACATTCGCGGCGGTTTCGACCGCACCGCATCGACCGTATGAGACAACCACAACGACACCCGAGGAGGTGCGCTGATGCCAACCACGACCATCGCCGACCGTGAGGTCCACGTCGACGAAGAGGGTTTCATGACCGAGTACGACGAGTGGGATGAGGCGCTTGCCCCGACCCTCGCCGCGAACATCGGTATCGACCCTCTGACCGAGGATCACTGGAAGGTCATCAACTTCCTGCGCTCCGACTTCGCCGACAAGGGCGAGACGGCGACGCTCCGCCGTGTCTCGACAGTGGGAGAGATCCCGACGAAGCAGCTGTTCGAGCTGTTCCCGAAAAAGCCCGCACGCAAGATGGCATACGTCTCTGGGCTTCCCAAGCCTGCAGGCTGCATCTAGAGAGGACACCCATGACATCCGTCGAAACGTCACCATCGATCATTCCCGACTTCGGGGACGAGTCCGAGGACCGCAAGATCGCCTTCGTGTGCTCGAAAGGCACCCTCGACATGGCCTATCCAGCGCTGATCATGGCGTCGGGTGCTTTGGAGCAGGGTGTGGAGACCCACATCTTCTTCACGTTCTGGGGCATGGACATGATCAACAAGAAGACCATGGGCAACCTCAAGTTCACTCCTGTCGGCAACACGGCGACCCACATGCCGATGGCGCTCACGCCACTGCCGGGAATGACGACGATGGCCACCAGCAGGCTTCGCAAGCAGATGGAAGCCCTCGACATACCGGACGTCCCCTCCTTCCTCGAGCACCTCTCGGACATGGGCTGCCACCTGTGGGCATGCAAGCTGTCCGTCGACATGTTCGACCTGACCGAGGCGGACATGATCGACCAGCTCGATGGCGTGCTGAACGTCGCTGACTTCATCGAGATCATCGAGGGAGCCCAAACGATGTTCATCTGACCCCCTCGGGGGGTTCTGGACTCGGGGGGTTCTGGACTCGCGGCCTTCGAGGGCGGACAATGATGCGGTCAGCCTGGAGGAGGTCACCGTATGGCGGTCCGTGGTCGCGAGCTCGACGAGCAGCTCGAAGTGTGGGTCGCTCGCGAGATCATCTCGTCAAACCAGGCTGACGCCATCAGGGCGCACGAGGCGAGCGGGATCCCGTCCCACGGCGTTGCGCGTGAGGTGCTCGCATACCTCGGCGCGGTGCTCGTAGGGGTAGCCGGGTTCATCCTGGTCGGGCAGTCATGGGAGAACATCGGTGAGGTCGGCCGGATCATCGTGAGCCTCATCGCAGGCGCGGTCCTCGCAGGCACGGGGTTCGCCCTCGGCTCCACAGACCAGCCGTCGACACGGCGGGCCGGTCAGGTGGCGCTCCTCCTCGCAGCGGCACCCATCGGGTTCGCGATCGGGATGATCACCGACACCATCGTCTCGGATGAGGAACTGTCCGTCCTCGCGGGATTCTCCGGCGCGCTCGCCTTCAGCGCCGCGTGCTACGCACGGTATCGATCCTGGGCCCAGCACATCGCGCTCTTCCTGTCCGCACTCGGAACCACGATTGCCCTCGGCGCCCTGGTCGAGGGCGACGCGGGATCCTGGGTGACCGGTTCGGGGGTCGTTGCACTCGGCGTCGGCTGGCTGATCACATCCGTGGGCGACCGGCTCGAGCCGAAGGTCCTCGGTGAGGTCTGGGGAGTCGTCGCCCTCGGTATCGGCTCGATCATCATCGTCTCGTCACTCGGATCGACCGAGGGGGACGGGTTGGCAGCGATGATTCTCTGGATCACCGTGTCGATCGGCCTCGTCGGAACAGGGGTCGCGCGCGACCAGGTCGTGCTGCTCGTGGGCGGAGTCCTCGGACTCCTCATCTACGTCCCGTGGCTCGTTACCGAGGTGCTCGGTGGAGGCGTTGGCGCGCCGGTCGCGCTCCTCGTCTCCGGTGCGCTACTGATCGGGACCGCCGCTCACCTGTCGAGGCGCTCGAGCCGACGGTGACGCCGACGGGTACTCCGGTCGGCACGCCGGGTCGTCAGGTCGTGCGGTCCGCGAGCAGTGCTTCGAGGGCGATCCCGACCATATCGTCGAAGGTGCGCTCCCGCTCCTCGGACGTGGTCTCCTCCTGCGTGATGAGGTGATCCGAAACCGTGAGAACCGTGAGCGCTCGAGCGCCCTCCTCGTGGGCGATTCCGTAGAGACCCGCCGCCTCCATCTCGACGGCGAGCACACCCATGCGCTGCCACGTCGCGAGCGCGGTCCCAACGGGGTTGTAGAAACTGTCGGACGAGTGGACGTTCCCCACATGGACGTCGAGGCCCTTCTCGCGCGCAGCCCTCGCCGCGGCACTGAGCAGCCCGAAGTCCGCCGTTGGCGCGAAGTCCCATCCCCCGTAACGGGCACGGTTGACGCCGGAGTCCGTACAGGCACCGATCGCGAGGATCACATCACGCATGCGGGCGGTCTCGGCGATCCCGCCGCATGAGCCGACGCGTACGAGTCGGCGGACACCGTAGAACCGGATGAGCTC
>JAWOGV010000277.1:0-2628 GCA_046496605.1 Acidimicrobiia bacterium
CGACAGTACGCCCAGCACCAGGAACACGGCAACCAGGGGATAGAGCATCGTTCTCCGTTCAACGATAGCAGGTTCGGCTGCCATCCTCATCATGTCCCGCGAGAAGGCCGACTCGCTCGGCATGAAGCCGCGTGCACGGTTCGTTGGGTTCTCCCTCGCCGGCACGGATCCGATCACGATGCTCACCGGCCCGATTCCCGCGACACGTAAGGTGCTCGAGCGGTCTGGAATGTCGATAGGGGACATCGACCTGTTCGAGGTCAACGAGGCGTTCGCAGCGGTTATCGGTGCTTGGCTCCACGAGACCGGGGTCGACTGGGACAGGGTCAATCCGAATGGCGGTGCCATTGCACTCGGCCATCCCCTCGGCGCGAGCGGGGCACGCCTCATGACGACCCTCGTGAACGAGCTCGAACGTTCCGGTGGCCGCTACGGCCTCCAGACGATGTGCGAAGGAGGGGGACTCGCGAACGGCACGATCATCGAGTCGCTCGCGTGACCATCTTCATCGCGTTCGTCATCGCCGGACTTGTGCTGGTGCTGACGGTGTGGAGCATCCGCTTCATCGCCTCGGGCCCTCCGCCGGACCCCGAGCTCGATGATGTCCACGAGGTCGACGTCCCGTTCTTCTGCACGGTGTGTGGGCTGAGCCTGACAATCACCCAGGCGCACGACGGTGAGATCGAACCGCCCCGCCACTGCCGGGAGGACATGGTTCGTGCATAGCGGACAGGCATCCGCCGTTTCACGAGTCGACGAGCAGCCTCAGCGGTAGTTCATCGTCATGGCGAACCCGACACCGATCGCCGCGAGGCCGGCGATGAGGTAGGTATTCGATGTTCCTCCGGGGAGGAATCCGATGTAGTTCGAGAGGATGACGATGAGCCCCAGGCCCATGAGGCCGAACATCGTCGCGACGTACCACATCGGGGACGGGCCCTTGGTGTCGACGGCTGTCGGCTTGTGCGACGGCGGCGTCGGGCGCCTGTTCGCCTGTTTCCGGCCCTTTGACTTCGGCATGGACGGAAGGCTAGCGGAGTCGGTCGCGTGACGTTTCGGGCGATCCAATCCGCCCGCTGGGGGTAGCCTCCGGCGTCATGAGCAGGACCGTCGTCGAGGTGGCATCGAACCCCGAATCCGTGGCGAACCCCCGCGGACGGGTTGTGAGGACGGTCCGCATCGTGGGTTGGACCTCTCTCGGCCTCGGCTTGTTCCTCCTCGGGTTCGTCGCACACCAGCTGTTCTTCACCACATGGCTCGCCCAGCAGAACAACACCGAGCGTTCATCCGATGCCGTTGCCTGGTTCGCCTCCGCCGAGATCGAAACCGTCGAGTATGTCCCGGGATCCGGTGGCCCCGGATCGGGCGAACCCGGATCCGGTGGGGATCCTGTCCCCTTGCTCGTGGAGGCTCCGCCCCCCGATGGGGAGGCGTTCGCGATCATCCGGATCCCGACGATCGAGCGACTCTCCGAGGGATGGGCTGTCGTAGCGGGCGTCACGAGGGCGGATCTCAGGAACGGTGCAGGGCACATGCCATCGACAGCGCTCCCCGGCCAACCCGGGAACGCGGTCATCTCCGGGCACCGCACGACGTACGGTGCGCCCTTCCACGACCTCGATCAGCTCAGACCGGGTGACCGCATCGAGGTCGAGACGGCCATCGGGATCCATGCCTACGCCGTGAGGGAGACGGTCATCGTGCGGCCGACCGAGTTCTGGGTCGTCCAGGACCGCCCGGGTGCGTGGCTCACACTGACGACGTGCCATCCGAAGTTCAGCTCGCGCCAGCGCATGATCGTGTTTGCTGAACTCGTCGAAGGCCCGAACGCAGAGGCACTCGGAGTGTCATGAAGAAGGCATTCCTGGCGCTCCCCGGTCCGATTCCGATCAAGGTCCTTCTGGCGATCATCATCGTGGTCGTGTTCTTCATCGTGTTGTTCTCGGTTTACGACTGGATGGGAGCGAACCTGCTCGATTCCGGAGGGGGCGTCGGATGAAGGTCCTCATCCTCGACAACTACGACTCGTTCACCTACAACCTCGCCCAGTACATCGGCGAGCTCGGTGCCGATCCCGTCGTCATCCGCAATGACGTGCTCGACGCCGAAGGTGCACGGGCGCTCAACCCGGATCGCCTCGTGATCTCCCCCGGCCCCGGGAGGCCCGAGGATGCAGGGCACTCGATCGACTACATACTCCAGCTCGGGCCCGACATCCCGACGCTCGGTGTGTGCCTCGGTCTCCAAGCGGTGGTGGTGGCCTTCGGTGGCACGGTGGACCTCGCTCCCGAGCCCCGTCACGGGAAGACGTCCGACATCACGCACGACGGCCGTGGTGTGTTCGCCGACCTTCCGAACCCCTTCGTGGCGACCCGCTATCACTCGCTTGCCGCAATCGAGGTTCCGGAGGACATCGAGGTGACCGCCCATTCCGAGGACGGTGTCGTCCAGGGCGTGAGGCACCGGCGGCTACCGATCGAAGCGGTGCAGTTCCACCCCGAATCGGTGCTGACCACCCAGGGCAAGGCACTGCTGGCCAACTTCATCGCCCAGCGATCACCCGTCCACTGAGAGCAGCCCCTCACTTCTGAGGTCCTCGATGACGGAGGCGATCTCGGCATGGTCCCG
>JAWOGV010000138.1:0-6443 GCA_046496605.1 Acidimicrobiia bacterium
ATCACCCCCGTGGTTATCAACTCGAGTATCCACCAATCCATCGGGTTCTCCTCGTTCTTTTGTACGCCTCATGATGACAGACGGATCACATCGCCGTTCGGGTGACAACCTCCTGTGGGAAGCTCGGGCCACGTGAACCCGACGTGGGAATCCGCTGGCGACCAGCCCACGACCATCCGGTGGATTCGGCCGCAGACGGAGCCGCTCCTAATCTGTGGGTGCCCGGCTTCGTGCCCGTGCGGCACTCGTGAGCTGGCCAGCAACCGGGCGAGGGAGTACACGATGTTCCTGTTCCATCCGCAGCACAGGGAGCGCAGCTACCCGGACGCCCGATCAGAAGAGGTGATGGCGCGGACCGTCGAGTTCTTCGAGACGAAGGGGCTCGCCGCCATCAAGGCGGATGACCACGCCGCGCTCTGGTACCAGGACTTCGTCGACTTCGTAGGACGTGAGCGCATCTTCGCCACGATGTGCACACCGTCGGGCTACGGAGCAGACGACGCCCGTTGGGACACGTGGCGGGTGTGCGAGTTCGCGGAGATCCTCGGGTTCTACGGGCTCCCGTACTGGTACGTGTACCAGGTCACCGTCCTCGGGCTCGGTCCGATCTGGATGTCCGACAACGAGCCGCTCAAGGGCAGGGCCGCCGCCTTGCTCGAGGATGGTGCGGTGTTCGCGTTCGGGCTCTCCGAGAAGGACCACGGCGCCGACCTGTACTCGACCGAGATGGCACTCACCGCCACCGGGGACGGCACCTACGTGGCGAACGGATCCAAGTACTACATCGGCAACGGCAACAAGGCCGACATCGTGTCCACCTTCGGGAGGGTCACCGACACCGGGGAGCAGGTCTTCTTCGCCGTCGACTCCCAGCATCCGAACTACCACCTGATCAAGAACGTGGTGCACAGCCAGAACTTCGTCGCCGAGTACCGCCTCGAGGACTACCCGATCACCGACGCCGACATCCTGTCGCGTGGCGAAGCCGCATGGAACGCGGCACTCAACACCGTCAACATCGGCAAGTACAACCTCGGATGGGCCTCCATCGGGATCAGCACCCACGCCTTCTACGAGGCCATCCACCATGCGGCGCACCGGAACCTCTACGGGATGACCGTCACCGACTTCCCACACGCGAAGAGGCTCTTCACCGACGCATACGTGCGGCTCGTCGCGATGAAGCTCGTCGCGCTGCGCGCCGCGGACTACATGCGCTCGGCCTCCCCGGAGGACCGCAGGTACCTCCTCTACAACCCGGTCGTGAAGATGAAGGTCACGACCCAGGGCGAGAACGTCATCGACCACCTCTGGGACGTCATCGCTGCCAAGGGGTTCGAGAAGGACACGTACTTCGACATGGCCGCCCGTGACATCCGAGCCCTCCCGAAGCTCGAGGGCACTGTGCACGTGAACATCGCGCTCATCGTCAAGTTCATGCAGAACTACTTCTTCGACGCGACCGAGATGCCCCGGATCCCCCGTCGGGACGACGCCGCGAACGACGCCTTCCTCTTCGATCAGGGGCCCACCAAGGGACTCGGGAGCATCCGGTTCCACGACTACCGGGAGGTCTTCGCCAGGTTCGACCAGCCGAACGTGGCTGTGTTCGCGCACCAAGCGGAGACCTTCAGGGCGATGCTCTCCGCCGCAACGCCCACCGAGGCCCAGACCCGCGACACCGACTGGCTCCTCGCCGTCGGGGAGATCTTCACTCTGATCGTGTATGCCCAGCTCGTGCTCGAGAACGCCGAGATCCACGGCATCGACGGGGACATCATCGACGAGTACTTCGATGTCGCCGTGCGGGACCTCTCGCGCTTTGCCGTCGACCTCCTCGCCAAGGCTGGCACCACACCCGAGCAACGGGAGTTCTGCCGGACGATGATCGAAGTCCCTGCCAGCGACCCTGCCAGGTACGACAGGGTGTGGCAGGACCATGTGTACGCGTTGCGAGACGCCTACTCGATGGCCGACTGAGCTCACCGCGTGCGTCCGACGCGACCCAGATCGTTCCGGTCCGGCGCGGGAGCGCGGGTCTCGCTAGCGTGGCGGGGATGAGCGACGAGGGACATGGAGCAGGTCGTGAGGGCTCAGCCTTCACCTTCCAGGTGGTGATCGACTGCCAGGACCCGCACCTCCTCGCGCACTGGTGGGCCGAGACATTGCGCTGGGTCGTGGAGACCCAGGACGAGGCCTTCATCAGATCGATGATCGATCAGGGTCGTGCGACCGACGCCGACACCCGTGAGTACCGGGGCAAGCTCGTGTGGAGGGAGGGCGCAGCGATCCATCCCGACGCAGAGCCGTCTCCGGAGCGGTCGCGCATCTACTTCCAGATGGTTCCTGAGACGAAGACCGTCAAGAATCGTGTCCACCTCGACATCCGTGTCGGTGGCGATGGCGTGGAGGCGGTCCGTGACCAGCTCGTCAGCCGCGGTGCCAGGGTTCTGTACACGGGACAGCAGGGTCCACACACGTGGCTGACGATGGCCGACCCCGAGGGCAACGAGTTCTGCGTCTGACCGCGCCTGCGTCGTCGGGCCCTGTCGGAGCGCCTCAGCGCCTTGGGCCCTCCCAGTGGCCTCCGCGCTCGAGGTCCTCGCGGACGGGATCGTGCCCATCCGGGGGTCGGATCTCCTTGATGACCCTGGCCGGGACACCGCCCACCACGGTGTAGTCGGGCACGTCCTTGGTCACGACGGAGTTCGCCCCGACGATGGTCCGGTGGCCGAGGGTGACACCGGCCATGATCACGGCGTTGTATCCGATGACACTGTTGGGACCGATCCGTACCGGTGCGAGGCCCCGGCCCGCGTATGCGATGGGCCGCTCGAAGTTGTCAAACGGATGGGTGTGCGTCTCGATCGTGATCCCAGCGGACAACATGGTGTAGGGGCCGACGTCGATCGGGCCCCGATCGTCGAGCATTGCGTACCGGTTGACGAGGACCCCGTCGCCGAGGGAGATGTTCCTCCCGTCGGAGAACAGGACGTTGTGGTGGATGATCACGTCGTCGCCGCAGTGGCGGAACAGCTTCTTGGCGAGGATGAGCCTCACGGGGATGGCGATTCCCTGGATCATTGCTGCAGGGGTCTTGTCGAACATGCGCCAGAACATGCGGTAGTAGAGGAGGGGATCGGGTTCTGAATCAGGGCCGTCGCCCCTGAACGGGTCCGGCGGCAAGTGGAAGTGCCCGGCCGCCAGGGCATCCCGTTCGACACTGCCCATCTCGTCGAGGAACTCGCTTCCCCGACCGACGAACGTGTCGTCGGCGACCTCGGCGGTGAACCGTGCCAGGAGGTCGTCGCGCCGGCTGTCAGGCATTGACCGACGCTCCACCGGCTCGGTCCCCCTGACGCCATGCGCGGTGCAGCGTGCGTGCATACCCTGTAACGACGAGGAGCCGCCCGATGGCTCGACCGTGTCGTGCCCCCATCTTCGAGGTATTTGCGCCATACAAGCGCGGGATGGGGACCTCGCGGAAGCGCATCCCGGCCCCGAGCACGGCGAAGTGCGATTCGAGTTCCGCCTCGTAGCCGCAACCCACGAGCTCGACGGCCTCCGCCGCTTGCTGTGAGAACGCCCGGAAACCGGAGAAGGGGTCGGTGATCCGCTCTCCCGTGATGCGCTCCACCGCGGCGATCGTACCTGCGCGCACCATGCGGCGATTCCACGGCGCGTGCTCACCGTCCGATGCGGCCAGGTACCGGCTCCCGACGCACAGGTCGACATCGCCGGCGAGCACCGGGCCGACGACGTCGGTGAGGGATGAGGGCAGGTGTTGGCCGTCGCTGTCCATCCAGACCATCGCCCCGAACTCGCGGTCGTGGAGCAGGTCCATGGCCGCACACAGCGCAGCGCCCTTGCCGCGATTGGACTCCTGGCAGATGACGTCGGCCCCCGCCGATCGGGCGACGTCCGCCGTCCCATCGGTGGAACCGTCGTCCACCACGACGGGGATCACATCGTGACCGTCGATCTCGTCCGGCAGCGACCTGAGGACCCCGCCGATGGCGGATGCCTCGTTGAACGCCGGGAGGATGACCAGGACTTCCATCGACGAAGGGTAACAAACAAACGTTCGTTTGTATAGAGCAAAACTCTGCAATCGGTTCGGCCGATGGTCGCTGGCCTGATGTGGGGCAGTGACCGATCACGCCCGGGGATCGTCCTCAGTCGCCGTCCCACCATCGCAGGACACGCAGCGCTCGCAATGTGTTCCATCGACTCGGATGGCGTCCACCTTCCATGGTGAACCAGACCTTCCCGGAGTAGTTCGGGTGGATCGGCCATCGGCCGTCGGTCCGGCGATGGCCGAGGAGAACCTCGATGGGATCCTCGAGCCGCAGATCCCTGTCGGCACCGGCCGCTCGAAAGTAGTCGAGGCCCCTGAGGACGTCATGGTGCCAGCGCGGCGGGAAGGGGAGTCTGGCCATCCGGTCGTCGGGCACCCGTCCCGTGCGATGGGATCGGTACAGGTGGTGATCACAGAGGAATTCACGAGCGCGTGCCTCGGAGGTTTCCACGTCGGCTGATTGACGACCCTCGGACAGGCAGTATTCCCGTAGGCCCTCGAGGACGTTGATCGTGGTGTGGAAGGAGCTGTGCTTCGTATGATCATCTGCCCGACAGTTCCACCCCCCGTCGTCGAGCTGGCGTTCCAGGAGATTGACCACCAGGTCCTCGCGCCGCTGGTCGTCGACCGTGAACCAGCTCGAGAGCGCGAGCCCGAAGCCGGCGACGCAGTCGTCCTGGTTCGCCTTCGCCCCAACGCCGAAGATCCACACGGGTTTGTCGACGAGCAGGAGCGTCGAGGCAACGGCCTCGGGATTGTCCCGGGGGAGTCCCATCCTCCACAGCTGGAGGAGGGTGTACGTGGTCGATGTCCACTTCGGTCCATAGAGGCCACCGGACCATTGTCCGTTGTCCGCTCGTTCGGCGAGCAGCCGTGAACCCCAGCCCTCGGTTGGGACAAGGGCTTGGTGACTCATCCACACGTCCCGTGGTGAATCGAGGAGGTCGCGGTGGACCTGCCATCGGATTGCAGGGGCGCCGTCGACGAGCCAATCCGCTGTTCCCGTATCCATATTCCTCAAAGGATATGCGGCGACTCCGGACGCTGCGGAGTCCGAACGCGCGAAGATGCGAAGTTTCGTGAGCGGATCGCTCGGCACGTGAGACCTCGCACCCTGTGAACGGGTTGGTCGATGTCCGATGTTCCTCACGACCTGAGGCGGGCAACCTCTTCCGTGAGGACCGAGAGCAGCCGGTCGTAGTGCGCCTGGGCATCCGAAGGCGAGTTCCCGACGCAGGTGACGCCCACGAAGCCGTGGGTCGGCATCGCCGAGAGCATGTGGAACACCGAACCGACGAGCCGTACCTGGTCGAAGTGCAGATTCTGCATCATCGCGATCTGGAGCAGGTCCTGGGGAGTGAGGGTCTCGAGCCCGTCGATCGTCACGTGATCCGCTGCGACATAGTGCTTCTCGGTGCCATCGGGAGCGACGAACACGGCACGCTCCTCGTCGTACGACCCGTCGGTGAGGAACTGGAGCGTGAGGAAGGGGTGGGTCGTACCTCCCTTCCGAAGGTTCACCTCGATCGCATGGTCGTCCCACCCGCCGTCGGGTCGCCTGACGACTATGTAGTCGAGTGCGAAACGCCCGATGATCCCGAGCCGTGCAAGCTGCTCACCGACCTTCCTCGCACTCTGCGAGATCTGGCGTGCGTATCCCGGGTTGGCCGGAAACCGGGAGCCCATGAAGACCTGACCGCTCGCACCGCCGAGGATCTGATCGTGGGTGGAGAGCAGCTCGACCTGGCCGAGCGGTGTGATCCGGAGCTGGACGGACGGGCTCGAGACGATCTCGCCTTCCACCATCTCCTCGACGATGCCACCCTCGCGCTCGAAGGTCGCGAAGTAGCCGGCCACACCGCCGGCGTGACTGTCGACGGGAAGCGAGTCCAGCAACCGGTCGACGTCGTCGGGGCCCCAGTCCGGGGGGAGCAACGACAGGTTCACCGTGGCGTTCCCGAAACCGGACACTCCGTCATTGTGTTTGACGATCGCCTTCGCCAACCCCGGCACCCGATCCCGGAGGTCGACGAGCGCTTTGATGACCTCGGCCCTGGTGTGCAGACCCTCGCGTCCCCTGGGATACGGGACACCGGCCTCTGCGAACAGACGCCGGCCCTCGGTCTTCGTGCCGTAGGCGGCGTGGGAGGGATCTGACCCGTACATGGGGATCCCAAGGCGCATAGCGAGCTCGCGATCGTCCCAGGTCGTCATGAACGGGACGAGATGGGCGCGATCAGGATCAACGACGAGCCCACGGATGCGGTCGAGCACTTGCGGGCGGTCGAGCAGCTTGCGCGCAAGCGGTCGAAACCTCGCCTCCATCGGGGAGACGAAGAACAGGCGCTTGCGGGCATTCGACTGG
>JAWOGV010000238.1:0-3227 GCA_046496605.1 Acidimicrobiia bacterium
GAACATCTCCTTGGCGATCTCGCGGGGTGTGCGTTCGGAGTAGCCGTCCTCGCGGATCTTGATGAACCAGGCGTTCTCGCCGAACCGACATGCATCGAGGAACATCGGAAGGCCGAACTCGTCGCACACTGCCCGTACGGCACGCAGATTGGCCATCGAGACCGGCTGCCCACCTCCGGAGTTGTTTGTGACGGTCACCATCACGAGGGGCACGCGGTCGGGTCCGACGTCGGATATGGTCCGACGGAGCGCCTCGATATCCATGTTGCCCTTGAACGGAACGATCGCAGAGGGATCCCTGCCCTCGGGAATCACGAGATCCCGCGCCTCGGCTCCCCGGTACTCGACGTTCGCCCTCGTGGTGTCGAAGTGGGTGTTGTTGGGGACGACGTCGCCCTCGTCGACCGCGACCGAGAAGAGGATCTTCTCCGCGGCGCGACCCTGATGGGTCGGGATGACGTGCTCGAAGCCCGTGAGGCCCTTGACGACCTCCTCGAAGCGGTAGAAGGATCGCGAGCCCGCATATGACTCGTCTCCGCGCATCATGCCTGCCCATTGCTCCGAGGACATCGCCCCCGTGCCCGAGTCGGTGAGGAGATCGATGATGACCTCGTCGGCGTGGAGACCGAAGAGGTTGTACCCGCTGCGCTCGAGAGCGGCCTTGCGCTGCTCGGCGTCAGGGAGGTCGATGGCCTGGACCGTATGGATCCGGAACGGCTCGATGATGGTCTCGTACTCCATGGATCCCTTCCGCTGCTGCCCAGAGTGTGACATGACGAACGATGCTGTGCGGAGGATCCGCTCCGGTCACGTGAGACGGTCGATGATGAGATCGACGGCGACGTCGAAGCTCCGGTCGATGTCGACAGGGAGTCCGAAGCCGCCCCTCGCCTCGAGCTCGACGAAGCCGAAGAGCATTGCCCTGAGGGCTCGTATGAGATGGATGGTCTCGGCGTCAGGGAGCTCGTCGCAGCCAGCTCCGGAGGCCACGATGGCGACGGGTGCTGCCATGGCCTCATAGAGCTCGTCATCCTCCCCGGGTACCGGCGCAGGGAGGAGAGCTGCGTGGAGCCCCGGGTGGTCGACGGCGAACCGGCGGTAGGCCGTGGCGATCGCCCGGAGGCGTGCCGCTCCCTCCACGCCGGAAACGGCACCTTCGAAGTACTCGGTGAGGAGCCCGGCACCGTGGAGGGC
The DNA here is from genome assembly GCA_046496605.1 of Acidimicrobiia bacterium. GTDB lineage: Bacteria > Actinomycetota > Acidimicrobiia > Spongiisociales > UBA5794 > SZUA-442. The sequence continues at coordinate 1,195 of JAWOGV010000238.1, forward strand.
GAGTGCACGACGGAGGCCCGGGGCTCCCTTGACGTGGTAGTACAAGGACGGTGTCCTGATCCCGAGATCCGCTGCCACCGAACTCGGCGTTGCCGCGTCGAGTCCGTCCCGATCAGCGATGCGGGTCGCGCACGCGACCACGTCCTCGTAGTCGATCCCCGCTCGTCGTCCCATCGATTCCCCGGTCAGGCCCTCCGGCCCGTCGACTGTTCTGCCCTGGTCCGCAGGGCCTCGTTCATGGCGTTGAAGCCCGACTCGGTTCGTTTGCGGATCATGGGCACCACGATCGGGGCCAGAAGACCCGTGAAGGACTCCGATTGCACGACTCGGGTGCCTGATCCCTCGGATTCGAGATCGAATCGGTGCCGTCCGTCGAAGATGCCGCGAATGCCGACGGAACCGAGCCACTCGAGGGCGGTCGGCTCGGTGGCCTCGGTGATCACGGGTCGAAACCTCGAAGGCTTTGATCCCTCCGGCTGCAGGGTGACCGCAATGGTCGAGCCCTCCACCACCGATCCCTCGGCACGGACGATGAACGGATTCCACTCAGCATGCCCGTCGAGGTCGGTCAGGATCTGCCACACGGTCTCGATCGGTGCGTCAACGTCGATGGATGTGCGGATGGACGCCAAGCTCTCTCTCCCTGTCGACATGGGAGAGAGGTTATCTAATACTGTTAGACATGTCAACCGCCGCTGCTGCTGCCGCGGGATCCGGTGTCGTCGGCGAGGGGCCAATGGTGGACGGAGGGGAGGCCGCTGCCCGGACCCATTCCGTCGTCATGGCCGCGGATCCACCGACGCACGGCGAGTTGGGCGAGGACATCGTCCTCGTTGTACGCCAGGAGGCGATCCTGCATCTCGGCCTCACCTGCGACGAGCCTCTCGAACCAGATCTCGGACTGGAGGCCACCGGGATCGGAATCCCGCCACGAGAACCCGCACAGCGGCGCGATCGTCTTGAGCGAGAACCCATCCGGTGACACCAGGTGATGACGCGACCATGCGCACAGATCCACCGCCTTGTCCGCGAACCACTCGTCGACGGAACCGTATCCCGGGATGTCGAGCCCGTGGGCGGCAGCGGCGGCGGCAAGGGTCCGCTGCTCGTAGTCGGTCCAGTGGAACACGATCACGTCGTCGTGGGCCCACTCACCGAAACGAGCGAACAGGGCCTCGAGAAGCGATCGCTCACCGGGCTCGCTCGCGTTCCAGTCGCAGATCGGCTCGTAGGTCGTCTCCCCGAACTCCGTCACGAGCAGGCCCGCCAGATACGTGCGGCCGCCAAACGTCTCGATGTCGAAGTCGACCTCGATGCGTGCGCTCGGAAGATCGACGGGCCCACCCGCGAGGTCCGACCGCAGCAGCTGTCCCGATGTTCGAGCGCGTGCCTGGAAGACCGTGCCGCCTCCCGGTATGCGCTCGTCACCCGGATCGAGGCCGGCGATGTCGGTGATGGTGTCGATCCCCGCCGTTCGAAGGCTGGCACGCAACTCCGCGTCGACGTCGCGCAGCAGTGTCGGATCGTCGGCTGCCACGAGCTCGGCCACGCAGGTCGCGTACCAGTCGCAGCTCCTGCATTCACCCCGCAACCAGGGTGACACCGACGGCGTGTCGGGATGGGCGCTCCCATGGGCGATTGCGGCCAGGGCATCCGTCCAGTAGCTCCTGCACTCCTCGTCGATCGGAGGCTCACCCTGAGCGAGGTCGACCCAGATGCACAAGGTCGGCTCGTCCGTTCCGATCACGCCACCGATCGGGACGGCCGTGGAGAACCCGACGGCGTCGAGGAGGTGCCAGTAATGGGCGACCTGGAGCAGGTCCCGGCGCCGGAACGATCGGAACCGAACCGGGTCACCGACTCGCGACGCCATGGATGCGAGTGGGGTAGCGGTTCCCTCGGGGCCGTTGTCGCCGATGACCTTGTGGTTCTTCACGTCGACCGCCGCATAGCCGTCGTCCAGACGGATGAGGATGTCGGGGAGCCCGACGAGGGACCGGTCATCGGACTCCAATCGGGAACCGAGGATGATC
>JAWOGV010000254.1:0-2536 GCA_046496605.1 Acidimicrobiia bacterium
AACGAGCGCTTGCCGAGGCCGCTGATCTGTCGATCGATCCCAGCGACGTCGACGTCCCCGGATGCCGCCGACACGGCCTCGAGGACCCGTGCCTTGTCCCGTTCGGTCTGCAGTCGTCCGATGCACCATGTCCCTGCGTTCGACATGGCCTTGTAGTCGAGGTCCACGGGGTTCTGCGTCGAGAGGATCAGACCCACCCCGAAGGCACGCGCCTGTTTCAGCATGGTCAGGATCGGCTTCTTCGCAGGCGGCTCGGCCGTCGGCGGAACGAACCCGAATACCTCGTCCATGTAGGCGAGGGCGCGGAGCTCGCTCGACCCGGCCTGGGAGCGCATCCAGGTGATGAGACCCGAAAAGAGCGCCGTCACGATGAACTGGCGTTCCGAATCGGACAGGTGCGCGAGGTAGATGACTGCGGCTCGTGGCCTGCCCTCCTTCCACAGGAGGGTTTCGATGTCGAGCGGAGCGCCCTCCATCCACGTCCGGAACGATGGCGACGCGAGGAGGCCGTTGAGTCGCATGGCAAGGGCAGTGCGATCCTTCTCGGGGAAGAACGTGTCGACCTCGAAGACACCGAGCTTGCGGATCGGAGGGGTGATGATCTGCCCGATGAGGCTCTCGAGTGTCAGATCCGTGTCCGACCGCCAGCTGTGCTCGATCAGGTTGGCGAGCAGGATGTGCTCGCGCGATGACATGGGATCTGCATCGACGCCGATGAGTCCCAGCAGTCCCGACACGTAGCCCCCGATACCGTCGCGGAGTGTCTCGGCGTCGATGTCCCACGACAGCGATGGGACGGACAGGTCGCCGACGACGTTGAGTGGAACTCCTGCCCGGCTCCCCGGTGTGTAGATGGTCATGTCGACGCGATCTCGCAGAGCACCGATGTCGCTCCCGGAGAGGTTCCACGAGGCGAGGCCGCCTCTCCACTTCTCCGCCTCCGCGGCCGCCTCCTCATCCGGTGAGCGCCCGTCCCTGGCCGCTGCCCCCTCGTCGATCCAGGGGCGGAAGTCGTGGGGTGCGAGCGATGGGAACGTCAGGAGGAGGTTCGTCATGTCCCCCTTCGTGTCGATGATCAGGGCGGGGATTCCCGATCTCAGGGCCTCCTCGAGGAACACGACACCGAGACCGGTCTTGCCGGATCCTGTCATCCCGATGATGACACCGTGGGTCGTCAGGTCGGAGGGGTCGTACTCGGTGGACTCGCCTGTGATTCGTGAGCCGTCCGGGGCGATGGGTCCGCCGAGGTAGAAGGTCATGGCGCCACGCTACACGAGGCATGTGGCGGGGCGACGAAGCGGGTCCCGAGGACTCCGATCATCACGAGGAGTGAGCTCGCCCGCCGGTCAGGGAGCGGGGATGCCGCGTACCTCGTCCACCCGGTAGGGGACCTCGGACGATCGCGACAGCGTTCCCAGCGGGGTCCATGCTCCTCCCACCCGGTACTCGCCGACCCACACGTTCTCGACCGTGATCGTGTACGAGGACGCCGACGGATGGCACAGCGACCCCGACGGATGCTCGGCGCGGTACTCCGGTGTGCAGGTCTTCAGGCGATAGATGTGGCTGACGGAGCCGTCGGGGTGACCCGTCGCCTCCGAGGGATCGTGGCTCGAGGTCGTGCCGTCGCCCCACGTGACGTCGAGGCTGACGATTCTGGCGCGCACCTCGAGGAGTCGGCCGTCGGGGAGCACCTCGTCCTCCGAGATCGTCGGAGCCGGTGCGGCCGTCACCTGTGTGGCGAGTCCGGTGATCCCGACCCCATCGGGCGTGACGGTCGGATCCGGCGGGTCGAGATCCCAGGACCTGAAGACCTCCCATGCCCGCACTTCCGGATCCACACCCGGTACGGCGGGACACAGCGGCAACGTCGTGACGACAGCGATGACCGCCGGATCATTCGCAGGGTCCCACGCATCGAGGCCGCCTGGAACATCCGACCAGTAGTGGCAATCCCCGATGACGGGATCCACGTCGGTGTGGACGTACCGCCTCCCCGGATCGTCCCCGACCAAGGGCCCCCCCGGCCGCCCCGGATCCACGATCTCACCATCAACGATGCACCTGAGTGTCCCCGAAACCGGATCTGTCCAACACTGTTCCTGAGCTTGGGCATCTCCGAGGAGAAGGACTAGAAAGAAGGAGCTCACGACGATTGTGAGAGTGGGTGCGGTCCGTCGCAAACCCAACCTCCTCGTCCGTCGTTTGTGAACAGATAGGCATATCCAGAGGCGGTCGGTTGAAGCACGACTGTTGCTGCTCCCAACGCCTCTCCCGTCGAAGTGACAGCGTCATAGTGGATGGCGAGGCACTCGTCATCGTCGCGCAGGATCTCGATGACCTCCACCGAGATGGAAGGGGGGTCCCCGGGTTCGACGATGTCGAACACGGCAAGGCTGCGCTCCAGGTATGGCGTGTCGGCGAACAGGCTCGTGAAGGCTTCGACGTCGCCGGAGTAGATCGCGTCGAGGCGGCGGCGTTCGAGATCCTCGAATATGGCAGTGATCTCGGCAACGCGGTCGAGGGTCGTGGTCGT
>JAWOGV010000269.1:0-10418 GCA_046496605.1 Acidimicrobiia bacterium
TACGCGAGGAAGCGGAACGAGGGCCTCTCGAAGCGCTGGAAGTTCTCAGGGCAGCTCGCGATCGCAGGTGTCGTCGCGTGGGGTGCCGCCCGTGCGGGTGTGAGTACGGACCTGTCATTCGTGCGACCGCTCGGCATCGACCTCGGACCGGTCCTCTTCTTCCTCCTCGTGCTCTTCCTCCTGACCGCGACCGCAAACGGCGTGAACCTCACCGACGGCCTCGACGGCCTCGTCGCCGGGTCCAGTGCGCTCGTGTTCGGTGCGTTCGTCCTCATCGCGTTCTGGCAGTCGAGGAATCCGGGTTTCTACTCCGTCGACGGAGCCCTCGACCTCGCGATCTTCGCTGCAGCACTCCTCGGTGCCGTGCTCGCGTTCCTGTGGTGGAATGCAGCCCCCGCCAGGATCATCATGGGAGACACCGGCTCACATGCGATCGGCGGCGCGATGGCGGCGTTGGCGATCCTCACCAACACGCAACTGCTCCTCGCAGTCCTCGGTGGGCTGTACGTGTTGGAGACCCTCTCCGTGATCATCCAGGTGGTCTCCTTCCGTGGCTTCGGACGCCGCCTGTTTCGCATGGCGCCGATCCATCATCACTTCGAATTGAAGGGCTGGCCCGAGACGACGGTGATCATCAGGTTCTGGATCCTGTCGGGCATCATGGTGGCGATCGGTGTCGGGCTGTTCTACGCCGACTGGGTCGCAGGTCCGGGGTCGATCCAATGAGATACCTCGTGCTCGGTTCCAGCCTGCGCGGGCTCTCCGATGCAACAGCGCTCGCTCTCGACGATGGCCACACCGTCGCTCTCTACGATGCCGAGCACCCGGCTGCTCCCGCCGGACTCGACGGTCCTGTCGAGGTCCTCCCACGCGAGTGGAGCAGGGACAACCTCGATGGCATCGATCGGGTCATCACGAGTCCGTGGTTCGCGGAGACCAAGCCGCCACTCTCGGATGCCCTCGCTGCCGGTATCGATGTCGTCACGGAGGCGGGGTTCGGCCTCGAGCACCTCGCTCTGCCCGTCGTCGCGGTGACCGGAACGAACGGGAAGACCACCGTCACCGAGGTGACGACGGCGATGCTGCGGGCGTCAGGCGTCGATGCCCTCGCCGCCGGCAACATCGGCGTCCCGATCTCGTCGATCCGCCCCGGGGATGCCGAGATACTGGTTCTCGAGCTGTCGTCGTACCAGCTCCGGTTCATGGCCCCGGTCCGGCCCGCCGCCTCGACCGTTCTCAACATCGCGCCGGACCACCTCGACTGGCATGGATCGTATGCGGCGTACGCCGCAGCGAAGGCGCGCATCGTGCGCGGCGCACCTGCCGACTCGGCCTTCGCGTACGACCCCGGGGATCCGCTCGTCTCGCGAATCGCCTCGTCAGCTCCGTGCAGAACGGTGCCCTGCTCTGGCACGACGGTTCCGCTGAACGGCAACGGCGTCGACGAAGGCGAGATCGTGGTGAACGGCCATCGCCATCGCACGGTGACCCGCGATGCGTCCTTCCTGTTCGACCTCGTCGTCGCGGCAACCCTGGCATCGGAATGTGGCGGCACCGTCGAGGGAATCGGGAGCGTCATCGAGGCTTTCGAACCGGGAGCGCATCGTCGGGAGCGGATTGGGACGATCGACGGAGTGCTCTTCGTGAACGACTCGAAGGCAACGAATCCCCATGCCGTGATCGCCGCCGTCGGGGAGTTCCCATCGGTGGTACTCCTGGTCGGGGGCCGGAACAAAGGACTCGACCTCGCGCCCCTCGTCTCGATCCCCGGCGTCACCCATCTGATCGCATTCGGTGAGGCAGGACCTGAGATCGCAGCGGCATCATCCGAACCCATTCCCGTCGTGCCGACCCTTCGTGCGGCCTTTGCCCTCTCCCTTGTTGCCGCACAGCCCGGGGACACGGTCCTTCTCTCCCCGGGGTGCGCGAGCTTCGACGAGTTCGATTCGTATGCCGCAAGGGGCGACGCGTTCAGGGAACTGGTATCCGCAGCAGGGGGGGTGGCGGCATGACCGACACCCTCTCCAGCAGGGCACTCCGGCACGCCAGGACGCAGGAGCGGGTCCGGTCCGCCGGGGCGAGGCGATCCGTGTTCCTGATGGTCGTCGTCGCGATGTTGGTGACGATCGGACTCGGGGCCATGTTGTCGGCCTCGTCCGTGGTGTCACTCCGTTCGAGCAGCGATCAGTTCGAGCTGTTCTCGAGACAGGTGATGTGGGTTGGGCTCGGGCTGTCAGCCCTCGTGATCGCGGCCTTCATCCCGTATCGATTCTGGCAGCGTGTTGCCCTTCCCCTCTATGTGGCGACCCTCGTCGCGCTCGTCGTCACGGTTGCGATCGGGGACACGAGGGGTGGTGCGACCCGCTGGATCGTCGTCGGCCCGATCACCATCCAGGCCGCCGAGTTCGCCAAGTTCTCCGTGCTGGCACTCCTCGCTGCTGTCCTGACGAAGAAGGGGGAGCTCCTCTCCAGCCTCGGGCACGTCCTTGCGCCCCTTGTCGCGATCGTCGGTGCCGTGGGTGTGCTGCTTCTCGCCCAGCCCGACTTCGGGAGCCTGCTCCTGATCATCGTGCCGGCGTTCGTGATGCTCGCGGTGTCGACCGTCCCGATGCGGTTCGTGTTCGGCCTCGGCGCGATCGGCGCCATGGCGATGACGGCGCTCGCGATGTCGGCGGACTACCGCAAGGCTCGCCTCCTCGGCTTCCTCGATCCGTTCTCGAATGCACAGGGATCAGGGCTCCAGGCGGTCCAGTCGATGGTCGCGCTCGGGACGGGAGGCCTCTTCGGTGTGGGCCTCGGGCAGAGCCGCGCACGCTGGTCGTGGCTGCCGAATGCGCACACGGATTTCATCTTCGCCATCATCGGGGAGGAAACCGGTCTCGCAGGGGCCGCGATCGTCATCACCCTCTTCGCCCTGCTCGCGGTCGTGGGGGTCTCCATTGCGTTCCGCGCACCCGAGGGGTTCGGCCGACTGCTCGCGGTCGGCATCGTGTCATGGCTGACGATTCAGGCCCTCGTCAACATCGGCGGCGTGGTCGCCGTACTCCCGATCACCGGGGTGCCGCTTCCGTTCATCTCGAACGGAGGGAATGCGATGCTCGTCAATCTCTTCGCCATCGGAGTCCTCCTCAATATCAGCCGCTCGTCGGATCGGGAACGGTCGAGCGAGGGATGAGTGTGAGCATCGCGATCGCCGCTGCAGGGTCCGGCGGCCATGTCTTTCCTGCGCTCGCAGTCGCGGATGCCCTGAGGGAGCGTGGACTCTCACGTGATGACGTGACGTTCTTCGGCGGCGACCGGATGGAGGCGACGACCGTTCCCGCTGCGGGTTACCCGTTCGTCGGCGTGGACATGCACGGACTCCGAAGGAGCTTCTCGATCGACAACGTCGAGCTTCCCCTGAAGGTGCTCCGTGCGCGCTCGGTCATTGCGGACTCGATCGCGTCAGGTGGCCTGCGGGTCATGGTCGTGTTCGGAGGGTATATCGCGGGCCCAGCCGCCCTCGCAGCGACGCGCCAGGCGATTCCGCTCGTCGTCCATGAGGCAAACGCGGTGCCGGGCCTGGCGAATCGTATGATCGCACGGAGGGCGACCGTTGTGTACACGTCGTTCCCGGCGACGACCGAGCGTCTGGAAGGTGCGGTCACGATCGGCAGCCCCCTCCGGTCGGCCTTCGCTTCGTTCGATCGGGCTGCCACGCGACCCTCGGCACGGGCGAAGTACGGGGTGCCCCCCGACAGCGTCGTCCTCGCGGTCGTCGGGGGCAGCCAAGGGGCGCAGTTCCTCAACGACGTCGCGAGGGCTCTCGCCACGGACCCTTCGAGGGCGTTCTCGATCATCCACGTGACCGGACCGGCGCACGCAGACCGGGCGACCGCAGAAGCGGTTTCCGTGAGGGGCTGGATACCGATACCGTTCGAGGACGACATGATCGATCTGTACGCCGCCGCGGACCTCGTCCTTTCCAGGGCCGGTGCACTCACGGTATCCGAGCTCCAGGCGACCCGGACGCCGTGCGTCGTCGTTCCGCTCCCCGCCGGGGATGCCTATCAGAAGCGCAACGCCGAGGACCTCGTCGCATCGGGCGGAGGCATCGTCGTGTCCCAGACGTCGGCGCGGGAGGTCGCGGCCGTCGTTCGATCCCTCCTGGCAGATGAGACGCGCCGCATGGCGATGGCCGAGGCGCACCCGACCATTGACCACGCCGCCGCGGCCGGAACGATGGCGGATCGGATCCTGGAGCTTGCAGATGCGTGATCCGTCGACGATCCCGAATCGAGTGCACATCGTCGGTGCGGGAGGCACCGGGATGTCCGGCCTCGCGAAGATCCTCTCGCAGTTGGGCCACTCGGTCTCGGGCTCGGACCTGAAGCCTGGTCGGATGCTCGACGTCCTTCGTGATGTCGGTGTCGAGACCTGGTTGGGTCACGAGCCGACGAGGATGGCGGGTGTCGGTGTCGTTGTCCGATCCTCGGCCGTTCCGGCAACCGATCCCGAAGTCGCGGCGGCGCGTGATCTCGGGATCGAGGTATGGGATCGACCGCAGCTCCTGGCACGATTGACCGCCGACAACCCCGCGCTGGGAATCGCCGGAACGCATGGCAAGACCACGTCGACGGCGATGATGGTCTCGGCACTTCGCGGCATGGGCCATGATCCCTCGTTCCTCGTCGGTGGCGAGATCGTCGGCTTGAACACCGGTGCCCACGCCGGCGACGCGACGTTCGTGCTCGAAGCGGACGAGGCGTTCGGGACATTTCGTCACCTCGACCTCTCGTCGGTGCTCGTGACGAACGTCGAGGCCGACCACCTCGACTTCTACGGAACGATCACCGCTCTCGAGGATGCCTTCGGTCAGGTCGTCGATCGTGTCCCCGGTCCCAGGGTCGGATGCATCGACGATGCCGGTGTCAGACGCCTCGCCCAGCGGGTCGAGCTCACGGGCTACGGGATGTCGGACGACGCGGAGTTCCGGATCGAGGACCTCGACCACGCCGGAGGCGGTGTGTCCTTCACGCTCTCAGGACCGACGGGGTCCGTCCGGGCGGCACTGAGCAAACCGGGCATGCACGTCGCGTCCAACGCAGCAGGGGTTCTCACGATGCTCGCCATGCTCGGTCACGACCTGGGACCGGCAGCCGCGGCCCTCGGGCGCTTCACCGGCGTCCGGCGCCGCTACGAGGTTCGCGGCGTCGTTCGCGGCGTCACGGTGGTCGACGACTACGCCCATCACCCGACGGAGGTCGGGGCGACGATCGAGGCGGCCGCACGAGCGACATCCGGCAGGGTCATCGTCGTGTTCCAGCCCCATCGTTACACGCGTACGGCTGACCTCGGTCCCGCGTTCGGAGTGCCGCTCGCAGGCGCCGATCACGTCATCGTGACGGACATCTACTCGGCAGGGGAGCAGCCCATCATCGGAGTGTCAGGGAGGGTCGTGGTCCAGGCGACTGAGGCCGCCGGCGGCTCGGCGGCCTTCGTCCGGGTGCTCGCCGACGTGCCCGGGCACGTCGCATCGGTCGCCGCGGAGGGCGATACGGTTCTCCTCCTGGGAGCAGGTGACATCACGACGATCGCCGCCGAGGTGGCGAAGGCGATCGAGGCCTCCCCATGATCTCCCACTCGGGCGTCATGGAGGACGTGATCCTCGCCCCGTTCACGACGTACAAGGTCGGTGGCCCTGCACGGTGGTTCGTCGAGCCGAACGACCTCGAGGAGTTGCGGTCGATCCTCGAGGTGACACCGCCGGCGGTCGATGTATGGGTCCTCGGCAGGGGTTCGAACGTCGTCATCTCCGACGAGGGTTTCGACGGCCTCGTGATCAGGCTCGGGCACGGATTCTGTGCGTCAGACGTGCGAGCGGATGGAAGCGTCGTCGCCGGCGGTGGCCTCTCCCTTCCCGTACTCGCCCGTGCAGCCGTCGATGCCGGTCGCGGTGGGCTCGAGTTCTACGTTGGCATACCGGGCACGGTTGGTGGTGCGCTGCGGATGAATGCAGGCGGCCATGGCTCCGACACGGCCTCCGTCGTGACGAGCGCGCGGATCCTGCGACTCCGGGGTCGGGTGGTCGACACGGTGCCCGCCGGCGATCTCGCCTTCTCGTACCGCAGCTCGGCCCTCACCGACGACGACATCGTCGTCCAGGCGACGTTCGCCACACACGGTATCGATCCCGAGGCCGGGCGCGAGGAGCTGCGTGAGATCACCCGATGGCGCAAGGCCCATCAGCCGGGCGGCACCCTGAACGCGGGGAGTGTCTTCAAGAACCCGCAGGGTGACTCGGCAGGAGCGATCATCGACCGCCTCGGGCTGAAGGGGACGGGTGTGGGCACCGTGTCGGTGTCCGACGTCCACGCGAACTGGATGGTGGCGTCGAGTGACGCAACGGCAGGTGACATCCACCGTTTCGTCCATCGAATCAGGCAGATCGTCGCGGAACGCGCGGGTATCGAGCTCGAACCCGAGATCCGATTCATCGGCCGGTTCGCCGACGGCGAGGTGGCGCCGTGACCTCGATGGACTCGCGCGTCGCGGATCGGCGCAGGGGGGTGTCCGAGGACAAGGCACGGAAGCGACTCCGATGGATCCTCATCATCATGATCGTGCTCCTCGCATCCGGTGCGTCGATATGGCTCATCCGGTCACCGCTGCTCTCGATCTCGAAGGTCGACATCACGGGCGTCGTCATGTCCGATCCGGTCGAGCCGATCACCGAGCTCGCGATGGGAGTCGGACGGCCGACCATCGACGTCGATGCGGGAGTCCTCGAACGCGCCATCGAGGACGATCCCTGGGTCGCGGACGCGTCGGTGTCGGTCATGTGGCCTGGGACGCTCGTCGTCGACATCGTCGAGCACCGCGCGGTCGCTCCTGTCAAGGCTGCCGATCGCTGGATGCTGGCGGCCGTCGGGGGAGCGGTGATCGTCGATGCTGGCGATCCCGGCTCGGGGCCGCTCATCGAGATCGACCTCGAGGGAACGGGTCCGGGAGCGACGACCACCGATCGGAGGATCATCGGTGCGCTCGCCTTCATCGACGCGACCGCCATTGAGCGCAGGGAAGGCTTGCGGATCTCCGCAGAAGGGGATTCCCTGACCGCGGTCGTCGATGGTCACATCGTGCGCCTCGGCCGTCCCGTCGACATGGCCATGAAGGCGGCCGTCCTCGAGAGCCTCATCGCCCAGGGTCTCGAGCCTGGCGCCTTCGTCGACCTGATCGCCCCGACCCGACCGGCAGTGCTGAACCCTCAATCTCAACAAGAGAGTGAGGAATAGGTGCAACGCGAAGGTCGACTGCACCGGTAAGGTTGCCGGGCCATACGGGAGAGGTGACGAATGACGAGGGATATAGCCAAAGCGCCGAGCACCTATCTGGCCGTCATCAAGGTGGTCGGTGTGGGAGGCGGAGGCGTCAACGCGGTCAATCGCATGATCGACATGGGTGTCGGCGGTGTCGAGTTCATCGCCGTGAACACCGACGCCCAGGCCCTCCTCATGTCCGATGCCGACGTCAAGCTCGACATCGGGCGCGACTCGACACGCGGTCTCGGAGCGGGAGCGAACCCCGAGGTCGGGCGCGAGGCGGCAGAGGACCACAGGGACGAGATCGAGGACGCCCTCGGCGGGTCGGACATGGTATTCATCACGGCCGGCGAGGGCGGAGGAACCGGCACGGGCGCCGCTCCCGTCGTAGCGGAGGTGGCTCGATCCCTCGGTGCTCTGACCGTCGGCGTCGTGACACGGCCCTTCGGTTTCGAGGGTCGCCGCCGATCGGTCCAGGCGGAACAAGGAATCCAGGCCCTCAAGGCCGCGGTCGACACGCTCATCATCATCCCGAACGAGCGACTCCTCGAGATCGTGGACCAGCACACTCCCGTGGTCGACGCCTTCCGGATGGCAGACGAGGTCCTCACGGCAGGCGTCAAGGGAATCACTGAGCTCATCACCACTCCCGGGTTGATCAACGTCGACTTCGCGGACGTCAAGACGGTGATGTCGGACGCAGGCTCCGCCGTGATGGGGATCGGTGTCGCAACGGGCGACAGTCGAGCCCTCCAGGCCGCAGAGAAGGCGATCTCGAGTCCGCTGCTCGAAACCTCGATGGAGGGAGCACGCGGAGTGCTGCTGTCGATCGCAGGACCGAGGGACATGACCCTGCACGAGGTCAACACGGCTGCATCACTCATCAGCGAGCACTCCGACGCCGATGCGAACATCATCTTCGGATCCGTGATCGACGAGACGCTCGGTGACGAGATGCGGGTCACGGTCATCGCGGCGGGGTTCGACAGGGACCGTAGGGGAAGCTTCACTCCTTCCATCCCCGGAACGACGCCTCCACCTCGCCAGCGGTCGTCCCTGCTCGATCAGGGCCGCGACGACGCAACCGACGGAACCGACGAGATGGACATCCCCGGATTCGTCCAGGGATGATCCGGTCGGAGGCGATCCGAACGGTCGCCTTCGGTACGCTCGCCGAAGGCGACGGTCGCATCGACCCCGACGCTCGCAGCCGGATGAGCGCGACCCTCGGGATCCCTGACGCATGGGTGACGATCACACAGGTCCACGGCGCAACCGTACGGCGCGCGACGGAGGCAGCTGCGCTCGGGGAGGCGGACGGGGTGTGGACACCTGAAAGGGACCTCCCGATCGTGGTTGCGACGGCGGACTGCGTGCCCGTGGCGATCGAGGCGACCGGGGCCATCGGGTTGATCCATGCGGGATGGCGAGGCGTCGTCTCCGGCATCGTGGTCGCTACGATCGAGGCCATGGTCGATGAGGGACACGTACCGGAACGTGCGGTCGTGGGGCCACACATCGGACCGTGCTGCTACGAGGTCGGGGCGGAGGTCATCGACGCCGTGGGCGGCCATGCCTCACGAACCACGTGGGGAACCGTGAGCCTCGATCTCGCCGGTGCGATCCGCGAGCAGCTCGGGGGCATGGCGGTCGACCAGATCGCCATCTGCACCCGTGAGGACCATCGTTTCTCGTCCCATCGAAGGGACGGAACCAGGCATCGACAGGTGACGGTGGCATGGCGCTAGGGCTCGATGCCGTCCAGGACCGGATCGCGCTGGCGTGCGCACGCCGCGGTGTGGACAGCGACACCGTCACCCTCGTCGTCGTATCGAAGCATCGAACCGACGAGGATGTCCGCGCGGTGTATGGCGCCGGCCAGCGCGTGTTCGCCGAGAATCGGGCCCAGGAACTCGCGAGCAGACGCGAGGCCGATCTTCCCGACGACATCGAATGGCACTTCGTGGGCCCGCTCCAGAGTCGGAAGGCCGCATCGGTCGGAGAGCACGCGGTACTGCTCCAGTCGATGGACAGGCCGAAGCTCGCTCGGATCTGGCGAGATCACTGCCGCGATACCCCGGTCCTCGTGCAGTTCAACATGGCGGGGGAGCCACAAAAGTCAGGGTTCCCGCCCGACGATGCAGGCCGGGTCCTCGATGACCTCCTCGCGCTCGGCCTCGACGTGAGAGGGGTGATGGCGATACCCCCGAACGCGACCGATCCCGAGATGGCACGCCCGTGGTTCACGCAGCTCCGAGGGATCTTCGACTCGTACCGGATGGATGTGCCGGCCATCGACACCTGTTCGATGGGCATGTCGAACGATCTCGAGGTCGCGATCGAGGAGGGTGCCACCATGGTGCGCATCGGACGGGCTATCTTTGACGGGACAGCCGACACCTGAGACGACCTACGGGACGGTACGCATGGCATCTCTGTGGAACAAGACCCTCTTCTACCTGGGCCTCGTCGACGAGGAGGCCCAGGGCGCCGATGGCGTGGATCAGACCGTCGGTGACGTGCGCCCGATGGGCGCCGAACGCCAGGGAGTCCCGCAAGCCGGGCAGGCGTCCACGGTTCGCCCCCCGGGAAGCGGGGTCGCCGGGAGGCGTGTCGAGCCTCCCGCTTCGACGCGCCGCCAGATGTCGGGCGATCGTGGACACGCCGAGGCCGGCGTGTACATCCACTCGAACGTGTCATCCATCGGAGGAGCGGACCTACCCATGCGGAGGGCGGAACCGGAGTCCCAGATCATCGCCGCACGGAACTTCTCCGACGCCCAGGCCCTCGCAGATGCGATCCGTTCGGGCAGGAGCGTCGTCCTGGACCTCCGCGGCACCGAACCCGAGATGGTGAGACGACTCGTCGACTTCGCCTCCGGATTGACGTACGCACTCGATGGGAAGATGTCCAAGACCTCACAGGGCGTGATCCTCGTGACCCCGGGTGGTGTGAGCATCGGAATGGCTGAGCAGGATCGGCTGTCCGCGCTCGGACTCTACGGATCAGCGCACTGACGTGGGAATCCTTCGCTCATTGGTCCAGCTCGTTTCGCTTGCCCTCCTGGTGTGGATCGTGCTGTCCTACATCGTGGTTTTCGGGCGCATCCCGTTCGAC
>JAWOGV010000366.1:0-3238 GCA_046496605.1 Acidimicrobiia bacterium
ATGGTGTCATCCTGAGCAAACGCGAACGCAGCCGCGTCGGCCAATTTCCCCTCCGAATAAACAATGCTCGTTCCGATGCTCGATCCGCCGCAGACCGGTTTTACTACCAGGGGAGCACGATGGTCGTGCCGCAGGCATCGACGATGCTGGCGTCGCCGGGGTCGGGTTCGCCATCGGACGGCCCCATCCAGGTGATCACACCGTCCGTTACGACGATGCTCACGCCGAGGTCGGGTTGTGGCGATCGGCCGTCGGCGAAGGCGGCGTCGCGGTACACGGTGGACGGCATGGTTCCCTCCTGCATGCTCCACCCTATGCGCCTGTGACCGAATAGGCTGCAACCGTCGTCGACGTGGGAGGCTCCGGTGGTCACGTGCGGGAACTGCGGCACCGAGAATCCCTCGGGCCACGCATTCTGTTCCCAGTGCGGCCACGCGCTGTCACGGGCATGCCCGTCCTGTGGAACCGCCAACGACCCGACGAACCGCTTCTGCTTCACCTGCGGCACGGGACTCGTGTCCGATGCACAGACGCCCGCGACCTCCTCCGCACCGGCCCCGAGGCCGGTCGACGATGCAGGAGAGCGGAGGCTCGTGTCGGTCGTCTTCGCCGACCTCGTCGGCTTCACCACCTTCTCCGAGCACCGCGATCCCGAAGACGTGCGGGCCATGCTCACGCACTACTACGAGCAGTGCAGGGAGATCATCGGGCGTTACGGCGGAACCACCGACAAGTTCATCGGTGACGCCGTCATGGGCGTGTGGGGAGCCGTCGCCGCACACGAGGACGACGCCGAGCGCGCGACGAGGGCGGCGCTCGAGCTCGTCGGCATGGTCGCCGGGCTCGGCTCGGAGCTCGGCATCGCGGAGCTGGCGGCCCGGGCGGGGGTCCTCTCGGGCGAGGCTTCGGTCGGCTCGGGAGGCAACGCGCACGGCCTCGTCGTGGGGGATCTCGTCAATACGGCGTCGCGCCTGCAGTCGATCGCACCGCCCGGCAGCGTCTTCGTCGGCCAGTCGACCAAGGACCTCGTCGGATCGACCATCGAGTTCACGCCCGTCGGGGAGCAGCACGTCAAGGGCAAGGAGATCCCGGTGGCGGTATTCCACGCCGTCCGGGTCCTGGCGCTCTCCACGGCCCGTCGGGGTGGAGAGCTGACGGACGGGCCTTTCGTGGGGCGCGACGACGAGCTGAGGATCCTCAAGGACCAGCTCCATGCCGCCGGTCGGGAGGGCAAGGCCCGCATGGTGTCTGTCATCGGTGAGGGAGGCATCGGCAAGACGCGCCTGTCCCAGGAGCTCGTGCGCTACATCGATGGCATCACCGAAGACATCTACTACCACAGTGGACGATCCCCCTCGTATGGGGACGGTGTCACGTTCTGGGCCCTCGGCGAGATGATCCGCCACAGGGCAGGCATCGTCGAAGGGGAGGATGCGGCCAAGAGCCGCCTGAAGCTCCGCACCACCGTCGCCGAGTTCGCTCCGACCGAGGAGGACCAGCGCTGGATCGAGCCGCGCCTCGCCGCTGTCATCGGGCTCGCGCCGATGCCTCCCGGCGACAGGTCCGAGCTGTTCGCCGCGCTTCGTGCGTTCTTCCAGGCGGTCGCCGGCAGCGGAACGGTCCTGATGGTGTTCGAGGACCTCCACTGGGCAGATGACGGCCTGCTCGACTTCGTGGAGGAGCTCGTCGAGCGCACCACGAACCACCCGATCCTCGTGCTGTGCCTCACCCGGCCCGAGCTCCTCGACCGACGCCCCGACTGGGCGGCAGCCCGCAAGCGCAGCCTCACCATGCACCTCAGCCGGTTGGACGAGGCATCGATGCGCCTCCTCGTCGCAGGACTCGCTCCGGGCATCCCTGCGTCATTGGCCGACCGCATCGCCGAGCGCACCGCAGGCATCCCGCTCCACGCCGTCGAGTTCGTCAGGATGCTGCTCAACACCGGCCAGTTGATCCGCGAGGGGTCCGAGTTCCGGTTCATCGGGTCCGATGACCAGCTGTCGATCCCCGACACCGTCAGCGCCATCATCGGAGCCCGCCTCGACCGCCTCGATGCCGTCGACCTCGCTGCCATCCAGGACGCGGCGGTCCTCGGGCTGAGTTTCACGCTCGCCGATCTCGCAGCCGTCCGAGGCGTCGTGCCGGAGGACATCGAACGGCGGCTTCGGGACCTCGTCCGACGCGAGATCCTCGAGCTGGAGGAGGACCCTCGCTCACCCGAGCGCGGCCAGTACCGCTTCGTCCAGAGCCTCATCCGAGAGGTCGCCTACGGCAGGCTGTCCAAGTCCGAGCGGGTGAGTCGTCACCTCGAGGTCGCGAAACGGTTCGAGGAGCTCGACGACCCCGAGCTCGCCGGGGTGAT
This sequence comes from Acidimicrobiia bacterium, assembly GCA_046496605.1. GTDB lineage: Bacteria > Actinomycetota > Acidimicrobiia > Spongiisociales > UBA5794 > SZUA-442. Next base: position 2,363 of record JAWOGV010000366.1, read on the forward strand.
CGCCAGCCACTACGCCGACGCAGCGGAGGCGGATCCGAACAACGCCGAGCTGAGAGACCGTGCCCGCACGGCGGTCGTCGCCGCCGCCGGTCGTGCGGCGACCCTGCATTCGGACAAGCAGGCGGCGGACCTCTACCTGCGCGCCATCGAGATGACCGAGGATCCCGACGATGCCGATCGGCTGCGGTTGCAGGCGATGGAGTCGATGCTCAGTGCGTCCTTGTTCGACGAGTCGGTCGCCATGGGATGGGCGGTGCTCGACCGGGCGCGCGCCGAGGGCAACGCACGGTTGGAGATCCTGACGGCCACGGCGCTTGCCAAGATCCTGGCGACCGGGTTCGAGTCGGACAAGGCGGTGGAGGTGATCCTGCCCGTCTACGAGGTGACGCCGCAGACCCCCGACGTGACGTGGGCCCGTCTCGCCGGGGAGACGTCCAGGGCGCTCATGCTCGTCAACCGAGCGGCGGAGTCCGTGGTCATCGCCGACGCGGCCATTCCCGTCATGGAGGAGCTCGACCTCACCGAGGAGCTGCTCGAGGCCCTCGTCAACAAGGGCTCCTCCCTCGCGAATTCGGGTCGATGGATCGAGGGATCCGCCATCCTGCGTGGTGCGGCCGATCTCGCCGGCAGGCTCGACATGACGATCGTCAAGCTGCGCGCCCTCAACAACCTCCTGTCGTCCACGCTCAACGACAACCAGGTCGACCGTGAGACCAGCGAGGAGATCGCGAACCTCATCCAGAGGCTCGGGAACCAGGCATGGTCGGAACGATTCTCGTACGTGCTCGCCGATGAGTACACGTTCGCCGGGAGATTCGACGAGGCCATGGTCGAGATCCACAAGGTCCTCGACACCGCCACGTGGGAGTTCATCCG
>JAWOGV010000387.1:0-4449 GCA_046496605.1 Acidimicrobiia bacterium
CTGGCCCTGTTCATCGAGCCGTTCCTGCGCCTCTTGTTCCGGGGCCGACCCTGACCCATGATGATGCCCTCGCCGTTCTCAATGCGGTGCGCGAGGAGCTCGATCGGCGCGGCGCCGGAGCTGCCGTGGCCGTATGCGACGACCACGGTGAGCTGATGGCCTTCCTCCGAACGAATGGATGTCGCCTTCCGTCGATCACGATCGCCATGAACAAGGCGTATACCGCCGCACGCGAGCAGGTCGCCTCGAAGGAGGTGGGAGCAGCCTCGAGGGATCAGGGCTTCCCGATGACGAACTTCGGGGAGCTCCGGTACGTGTCGTGGGGAGGAGGGGTACCGCTCACAGCATCCGGGACGGTGGTCGGTGCCATCGGCGTGTCGGGGCTACCCGAGCACGAGGACATCGAACTCGCCGACCTCGGGCGCGCGGCGTTCGAGTCCATTCACACGTCGCCGGTCGCCTCTGACGGTGTCGATGAGGTCAGCTGAGCGGGACGACCTCATACCGCTCACCATCGGCCACCAGCATGACCCGCTCGTGCGACTCCGCTTCGAGCGCCGCGATGACCTCGTCGATGGAGCCGGTGAACGTCGGCGGACCTGCCGCATGGAGGCGCCGAACCCGGAAGTGGGCGTCACTGATCGCCGATGCCAGCGCCTCGCCGTTCTCAGATACCAAGAGCACCTCACGCAACGCGTGGTGCTCGAGATCCTTCACGACGCCCCTGTCCGCAAGAAGCGCCCGGGTGTGGTACCACGCCACGGCGGCTGCCGCGGCGACGATCGCCAGGGGAATCGACACTTCATCGAGGGTCGACGCGCCCGGGCTACCGTCGAGGAGGTTCTCGACCAGGGTGTAGACGAACACCGTGAGGGAGATCATCGCTGTGAGGCCACTCAGGCCGACGACGACGGGCAGGTAGATCCGTCGGCTCGGCGACTGCGAGAGGGTCGACGGATCGGACCGCCACTCCCTCTGGAGGCGGGCCCAGTGATGCCACCAGAAGGGCATGCCCACCAGAAGGAGGGTCGAGGCGATCGCGATGACCGTCCCGTCCGGACCAGTCATCTCGACACCCGCGAGTGCTCGGATCCCGTACGCGATCAGGGTCGCGATCCCGCCAGCGGTCACCGAGAGGCCGACCGCCGCGAGGATGTGGTCATAGACCCTGTCGACCTCGGAGCGATCACCCATCGCCCGGTTCCCGAGCACCATGTGGTGATGGGCCCAGCTGAGGGCACCGACGACCACGACGGCCAGCGCAGCCGGCACGCCTTCGAAGTAGGAGGCTGCGCCCTGGTCAGGGTTCCTGAACAGCCACTCGAACCCGAAGAAGACCGCCGTTCCGGTCCCCGCAACGGTCATGACAACACCGCTCAGGATGCCAGCGAGCAGCACGTAGGCCGTCCACAGCGTTCTGCGCTCGTCACGACGGGCTGAGGCGAGCCAGTACCACGACCATACCCCGAACGCGACCATGAACAACGAGAGGCTCCGAGCGAAGTCGTCCCAGGTCCGGCCCTCGGCGGTGAGGTCGACAGCCGAGTCGTAGATGCGTGTCATGACCATGGCGAGGGTGATCGCACCCGAGGTCAGGGCAACGGAGAGACCGACGAACGAGCCAACGAGACGCTCGACCCACATCCGGGAGACGTCCCCGTGGCGGTCGGCGAGGAGCCGGTGGCCGGCCCAGACGGCGCCCCAGGTGACCAGGCCCACCAGGGCGATCCCAAGGAGCCCGTCTCCGGTGACAGCATGGCTCAGCAGCCGGGAGGCCTCGCTCATCAGGCCGATGAGGGATCCGATGAGGGCAACCGTGAGGTAGAAGGCCCAACCAAACGACCTCCCCTCGGCGGGGTCGGAGCGAAGACGGGTGCGTGTGAACAGGGCGAGGCCTACGAGGACAGGGAGGCCCACGATGAGGAAGGCGACTGACCTGGCGAGCAGATCGGTGTCTCGGGTCCAGCCCCCCAAGTCGTCGATGATCACCTGGGCCACACCCGTGATTCCGGACACGGACAGCCCCAGGGCGACCAGCATCACGGCGTACTGGAACATCCGACGGATCAGGATGCCGGAGCTCTCGGACGCTCCGTCACGTCGTGCCCCGACGGCCTTGACGATGAGGAAGATGATTCCACCGATGACCAACAGTGGTAGTAATCCGCCGAACATGCTCACTCCTCCGGGGCATACGACGACCATGGCGCTTCACCGGAGATCACCGGCGGATCCCCGACAAACTCCACGGTGGCATCGATCGACAGCCCCGTCGATCGACACCGGACAGGTGTGTCCATGCTCCCATTGTCCGCCGAGTGAGCGCCTTCGTCCACTGCGAATGGGTCCGATTCAGCTCACGCGTGGAGAAGGTCCCGACGCCTGATCATGCCGTCCTCACACTGCGGCGTGCTTCACCAGGTAGTTCGCGGCGCCGTCGATCGTCAGGAACTCGGATGCGTCGCGTTGTGGGATCTCGACCGCGGTCACCTCGCTGATGCCGATCAGCCAATTCAGGAAGTCCATCGAATCGAGATCGAGTTGCTCGGAGAGGTCGACACCGTCGTCGACGGCAGCAGGGTCGATCTCGGGTGCGATACCGGCGAGGACGTCGAATATCACGCGGCGTGCTTCATCAGTCGTCATAGTTTCTCGGGCTCCTGGAGTAGTCGATCGATTGCGAGGAGGAGGAGGCCCCCTGTGTGGCCGTCCGTCACCCTGTGGTCCGCGGCAAGGGACGCCTGCATCACGGGGTGAACCACCACAGCGCCGTCCAATGCGACCGGTTCCTCCGTGATGCTTCCGAACCCCACGATGGACACCTGCGGCGGAATGATCACGGGGAAGACCGATGCGACACCGCGATCACCGAGGTTGGTCACCGTCGAGGTGGGGTCCGTCATCTCGGATCCCTTGAGCCTGCCCGCCCTGGCGCGAGCGACGAGATCCGCCAGTGCGGCCATCATCTCATCCAGATCGAGCGTGCTCGCATCGTGGATCGCAGGTGCGACGAGTCCGCCGCCGCGCAGGGACACCGCAACCCCCAGGTGCACGGACCTGCTCGGAACGAAGGCTCCGTCGATCCAGTGGCCGTTGAGGTCCGGATACTCGCTGAGCGCCAACGCAGTCGCCTTGATCAGGAGGGCCGCAGGCAGGATCCTCCTCGTGACAGGGCGATCCTCGTTCGCCTGATCGACCCACGCCATCGAAGCTGCCATGTCGACGCGATGACCGAGGTAGTAGTGGGGGATCTCGCGCTTGGATCGTTCCATCGACCTCGCGATGGCTCGACGCATGGCCTTGACCTTCTCGAGCGGATCGGAGGGGCTCGGCTCTGGAAGCACCACACGTGACTCCTCGATGTCGGCTGCGACGATGAGCCCATCCGAGCGGGTGGCCGCGAGCACTCCCGGATCGATCCCACCCTCGATGGCGAGCTTCCTGGCCCGGGGGGACAGGCGCGGACGGTGGCTCCTCGTGATCTCGCGCTCGACGACCGGCACGGATTCGGACGCTGCCCTGCGGACGTCGTCCCGGGTCACGACGCCCTCGGGACCGCTTGCTGCGACGTGTGCGAGGTCGACACCGAGCTGATGGGCGAGATGCCTGACGGGCGGCCTTGTGTGGGGAGCGGGTTCACGGTCCGCTTCGCGGTCCGGGGGGCCCGACTCGGGGACTGCTCCCGGTGGAGGCTCCTCCACAGGCGCCTCCACCCCCGTCGTGGTCGGTGCGGGGGAACCATTCCCGGAGCCACTCACCTCGCCCGGCGATCTCAGCCGTGCGATCGGCGTTCCGACCCGGAGGCGCACTCCGCTCGGCTCGACGAGCAGTTCCTCGATGACCGCGTCCTCCCAGACCTCGACCTCGATGATGCCCTTGTCGGTCTCGACCTCTGCGATGACCTGGCCGCGGGTGACTGTGTCACCCGGTGCGACCAGCCATGCCTCGAGCATGCCCTCGTCCATGTCGGCACCGAGCGAGGGGAGCGCGAAGTCCTTCATCTCCCCACCACCTCGTGCACTGCCCGGATGATCCCGTCGACCTGTGGGATCGAGGCCGCTTCGAGATGCTTCGCATAGGGAATGGGGACCTCGACACCGCAGACTCTGGCGATCGGCGCGTCGAGCTCCCACAGGGCATCCTCTGCGACCATCGCAACGATCTCGGATGACAGGCCGAGCGTCTTCCATCCTTCGTCAACGACGACCAGCCGGTGCGTCCGCGACACGCTTCCGATGATCGCGTCCGCGTCGAGGGGCCGGAGCGACCGGAGGTCGATCACCTCGGTGGAGATCCCCTCCGCGGCAAGGGCTTCTGCCGCCTCGAGGACCTTCCACAGGCTTCCGCCATGCGTGACGATCGACACGTCGTCTCCGGGCCGTCGGACCGCAGCGGAGGTGATGTCGAGCGGTCCGCCGTCCACAGGGAGCTCCCCTGTCATGTTGTAGA
>JAWOGV010000135.1:0-4752 GCA_046496605.1 Acidimicrobiia bacterium
CCGAGGTCGCGCCGAATCCCCGTTCTGTCGAACTGGAACGCGAAGTACACCTCCTCGAGATGTGTTCCGCCGATCCGCAGCAGGTCAGGCCGGTGGGTCGCCTCGACCGCGGGGATCCCGGCCATCAGCGCGGCCTCGTGCCGGGTGAGGAAGTGACCGGTCAGGATGTGTTCCGTACCGTCTCCTTCATCACGGGATCTGCTCTTTCGCCCTCGCGGCGACGAGCGCTGCCACGGCAGACCCGATCGTGTGATAGTCAACGGACGCGACATTGAAGGTGACGTCATACCCAGCCGGGTCCGAGATGTCAGCCCCGAAGTGCTTCTTGATCATTCGGGCGCGGTCCGCGTCGCGCTTTTTGGCTCCCGAGCGAGCCTCGCGTTCATTGAGGTCATGCACTCGCATGGCTCGTTCGATCCGGTACTCGTCAGGGGACACCAGGCGAAGGGAGATACCGAGGGGCATGTCCTTGGTCACGAATGAGCCGCCTCTCCCGACGATGATCGACTTGCCCATACCGGCGATCGCCCTCACGACGAGGAACGTGCGGTCCATCACCATCTTCTGGTCGACGGTCGAACGGAGCATCTGGTGGAAGAAGTCGTCCGTCTTCGACCGGTACTCCTCCTCGACGAGTGAGTCGAACGAACGTGCGAAACGCGGCTCTCTCGCCACCAGCTCACACAGCGTGCGGTCGTACACCTGCCACCCGGAGAAGAGGTCCTCCTCCGGTCGCGCGGAGAACACATCCACCATGGCCTCGGCGAGGGGGTGCGCCCCTGTTCCCGCCTGGCGGGAGATCGTCACGAAGGGGTGCCGATCGGGCGGTCCCGGAGCGGCCCCCTGCACCCGCTCGGCGGCGAGGGTTGCCCTCAGATATCGATCGATGTCGTCGATTCGTCGCATGGCCTCCCTCCCATTGTCGCACTCCCGATGCGATTGGAGAAGTCGGGGAAGGGCCGGGCGGATTTCGTGCCCTCACCGCTATTCGACGGTGACGCTCTTGGCCAGGTTTCTCGGCTGGTCGATGTCGTGCCCCCGCATCCTCGCGACGTGGTATGCCATCAGTTGGAGCGGCACCACAGCCGCAACGGGCGCGAGGAGGTCCTCCATGTCAGGGATGCGCATGACGTGGTCCGCGTACGCTTCGATCACGTCATCCGAGTCGTAGGCGACCGCGATGATCGTTCCACCCCTCGCCTTGACCTCCTGGACTGCGGAAATCGTCTTGTCGTACACCGCTCGTTGCGTCAGGATCACGACCACGGGGACGCCTTCGGTGATCAGGGCGAGAGTCCCGTGCTTGAGCTCACCGGCAGGCATCGCCTCCGAATGCAGGTAGGAGATCTCCTTGAGCTTGAGCGATCCCTCCATCGCCACGGCGTAATCGAGACCGCGGCCGATGAAGTACATGTCCTCGGCATCGAGCACGAACCTCGCAGCCCCCTCGGCTTCGTCGGAGCGCCGCAACACCTCATCGATGGCTGCGGGGAGCTGGTGGAGACCGTGCGCGACCCCGGCGGCGAGCTCTGCGTTCACGGTGCCGCGTGCCGCCCCGATGCGCAGAGCGAGGAGATACTGCGCAATCAGCATCGCCATGTAGGCCTTTGTCGATGCAACCGAGATCTCCGGTCCCGCCCTCGTGTAGAGGATGTCATCGGCGTACCGCGACAGGGTCGATCCCACCACGTTGGTGATCGCGAGCATCCGACTCCCATGCTCGGATGCGAGACGGGCCGCTGCGAGCGTGTCTGCGGTCTCACCTGACTGGGAGATCGCGATCGTCAGCTCGTTCGGGCCGATGATGGGATCGGCGTAGCGCAGTTCATGCGCGTACTCCACGTTGGTGGGGAGCCGAAGGACTCGACGGAAGATCTCCTGACCGATGAGACCGGCGTGGTACGCCGTGCCGCAAGCCGTGATCCATACCCTGCCGATCGATGCCGCATATGCATCGTCGAATCCAACGTCCTCGAGCCAGACGGTGCCGCTCTCATCGAGTCGTCCCGCGAGCGTCTCGGTGATGACCGATGGCTGCTCGTTGATCTCCTTGAGCATGAAGTGCTCGTATCCGCCCTTCTCCGCCTGTTCGGCATCCCAGGTGATGTGGGTCACCTCGCGCTCCACGGGCCGACCCCCGATCGTCTCGACGACCGCACCGTCCTCGGTCACGACGACGAGCTCGTCGTCCTCGATGATGAGGAAGTCGCGCGTGTGATGGAGGATGGCTGGGATGTCGGATGCGAGAAAGGTCTCCCCGTCTCCGAGGCCGACCACCAAGGGGCTGATCTTCCTCACCGCGACGATCGTGCGCGGATCCCTCCTCGACATCACGACCATCGCGTACGCACCTTCGGAGAGGGCAACGGTGCGTCGAACGGCCTCGACGAGATCACCGTCGTATTCACGTGCGACGAGGTGTGCGAGGATCTCGCTGTCGGTGTCGGAGGTGAACACCGCGCCCGACTCGAGGAGCTCCTCCCTGAGGCTCCTGAAGTTCTCGATGATGCCGTTGTGGACCACCACGAACTCCCCGGAGGGATCCGTATGGGGATGTGCATTCGCATCACTCGGGGCACCGTGCGTCGCCCATCTCGTGTGCCCGATCCCGATGGTGCCCGCAATCGGCTCGGCTCCCACCAAGGTCTCCAGATTGGCGATCTTGCCCTGCGCCTTGCGAACCTCGATGACGCCGTTCGAGACGGCTATGCCTGCCGAGTCGTAACCCCGGTACTCGAGTCGACGCAGCCCGTCGACGAGGATGGGGGCAGCATCGCGCGGCCCCACGTAACCCATGATCCCGCACATCGCGCGATCTCCTTTCGTGAGAGACGGGCGATGCGGCGGTACTGGGGTGGTCCCCACTCACATCGGAACGATCTCTGTCCCCCGGATCACTCCGGGGATTTCGTCCGTTCCGTCACGACCGTGAGCGGCCGAGAGGGCATCCGCCGAACATTTCGATACTCCCTCTTCCTCGTCGCCTCGCCGGAGCGAGGGCAGGCGCTGTCAGAGTTCCGCACCGCGTGTCTGGTCTGTTGTCGGCCACATCCTACCGGTCGGTGCCCGATGTCGCCCTCACGGTCGATCGACCGGTGACGATCCACATCGTCATCCGAGGGCGGACCTGACGACCTGTGCAATCGCATCGGCGGCCTCCGCGGCCTCCGACGCCGTCGGAGCCTCGACCATGACCCGGATCATGGGTTCGGTTCCCGAAGGACGGACCAGGATCCTGCCGCGAGTGCCGAGCTGCTTCTCCCACTCGGCGATGGTCGCGGCGATGACCTCATCCTGATCCCAGCCGTTCTTCGACCCGACGGTGACGTTCGTCAGCACCTGCGGCAATTCGCTCATCACGCTGCGCAGGTCCCGCAGCTCCCTACCCGTGGCAGCCATCACCTCCATCAGTCGCAGGGCGGTTCGAAGCCCGTCACCGGTCGATCGATCCTCGAGCAGGATGTGCCCTGACTGTTCACCGCCGACGACGGCGTGCGTACGGCGCATCTCCTCGACGACGTTGCGGTCCCCCACGGGGGTCACGACGACCTCGACGCCGAGCCGCTCCATCGCGTGATGGAAGCCGAGATTCGACATCACCGTTGCGACGACGACGTCGTTCTTGAGCTTTCCCCGCTCGTGCTGCCATTGTGCGAAGATCGCCATGATGACGTCGCCGTTGACCACGTTGCCGTCCTCGTCGACGGCGATGAGGCGATCGGCGTCACCGTCGAACGCGAGCCCGACGCGACCGCGCGCTGCTGCGGCAATCGCTTCAGGATGGGTTGCTCCGCAGCCGTCGTTGATGTTCATCCCGTCCGGCGTGTCATTGTGCACGATGACCGTCGCACCGACCCTGCGGAACAACTGCGGCGCCGCCAGGAACGACGCCCCGTTCGCGCAATCGACGACGAACTCGAGGCCCCTCATGGAGTAGTCGACCGTCAGGGCGACCTTGTCGACGTAGCGGGCGATCGCGTCGGACATCGTCGTCTGGATCCCTACCCGTCCAGCGACCGGCCTGGCGTATCCGACCTTCGAGAAGTAACGCGCCTCGATCGCCGCCTCCCGCTCATCGGAGAGCTTGGCGCCGTCCATTCCGAAGAACTTGATGCCGTTGTCCTCGGCAGGGTTGTGCGAAGCCGAGATCATCACCCCGAGCGAGGCTCCCGTGTCCCTGGCGAGGCGCGAAACGCCACCGACGGGAATGATCCCCAGGTCGACCGTGTCCACACCGACCGCATTGAACCCTGCTGAGACGGCAGAGAGCAGCATCGTGCCTGAACGCCTCGTATCCCGACCGATGACGACGTGCCGATCGATGCCCTCACCAGCGGCACGGGCGAGGTCGAATGCGAGTTCGGGCGTGAGCTCGGAGTTGGCGCGGCCACGCACTCCATCCGTGCCGAAAAGGCGGGGTGTGTCAGCTGCCATGGACAAGGGTCTCCCGTGTCGACCGCTCCAGTGGGTCTTCAGGCTACCGCTTGGTGAACTGGGGGGCCCGACGTGCCTTGCGGAGACCGTACTTCTTCGGCTCGACGCGACGATCGTCGCGCCGCAGCATGCCGAGCTTCTTCAGCGTCGTGCGCAGCTCCGGATCGACGATGATGAGGCCGCGCGCGATGCCGAGGCGGAGCGCGTCGCTCTGGCCGGTCGTACCGCCGCCCTCGAGCGTGGCGTTCACGTCGTAGCGACCTTGCGTGTCCGTGGCCTTGAAGGCCTCATGGACCCGCCTGCGGAGCTCGGGGTCCG
>JAWOGV010000181.1:0-6624 GCA_046496605.1 Acidimicrobiia bacterium
TTCCTGTCGCTGGAGGAGGTCCTTGACGTGGATGATGCCGACGAGCTCGTCGAGGTCGGACGCGGTCACCGGGAATCGGGAGTGGCCGGTCGCGTTCACGGCAGCTCGGACCTCGTCGCCCGTCAACGGCAGACCTATCGACACGATGTCCAGTCGGGGGGTCATGACCTCGCGCACAGCCCGGTCCGCGAGGTGGAACAGCGCATCGATGATCTCGCGCTCGGCCTCTTGGATCTGACCTCCGCGTTGCCCGAGGGCCGCGAGGGCTCGGATGTCGGCCTCCGTTGGCCCTCCGTCGGGACCGTTGATCGGAATGCCCATGATCCGGAGGATGCCCCGAGTGATGCCGGAGAAGAATGAGGCGATCGGGGCGAGGACGATCGACAATCGGGAGATCGTCGGAGCAACGGCGAGGGAGAACCTCTCGGGATACCGGGCTGCCAGGGTCTTCGGGGTGATCTCGCCGAACACGAGGAGAACCGATGTCATGACCGCCGTCGCGACCCACGGGCCCCATGTCTCCCCGAGGAGGGAGATGAACAGGATCGTCGCGACGGACGCCGAGAGGATGTTCACGACGTTGTTCGCCACGAGGAGCGTCGAGAGCATCCGTTCGGGTTCGGACACGAGCCGTTCGAGCCGCTGTCCCCTGGGCCCGTCCTCGGCGAGCTGGTGAACCCGCTCCCGCGAGATACCGATGAGGGCCGTCTCTGAACCGGAGAAGAATCCCGACAGGACCGTGCAGACCCCGAGGATCGCCAGGTAGACGGCGGTTTCGGCGCTCATGGCTGCGCAGGCACCGGCGTCCCGGTACTCGCAGGCTCCCGGTCCGACATCACGGCCTCGACGATACCGGCAGGACGGCGGCGCGCAGCTCGGATGTCGATGCGTCCTTGCCGACCCAGGTGTCCGCGCCTGCCCGTCGGGCGAGGAAACTGTCCGCTTCACGATCGAGGATGATGGTGACCGGAATGGGGTCGCTGTCCGTCTCTGCCCTCACGGCGCGAGTCACCGCCATGGCACCCATCGCACCGACCTGCATGTCGACGATCACGCGGTCGACTCCGTGCTCACTCGCAGCGGAGGCGGCGCTGCCGGGATCCGCGTGGTCGATGATCGTGACGTCGGCGCTCGAGAGGACGGCATGGATCCAGTCGATGACGGAGGGGCGATCGGCGACGAGGAGGACGGTTGGCACGGCGTTCATCGTACCGGCTCCCCGGTCCCTCGTGGGTCTCAGGGATCCCCGGCGCGTCACGGGCGTGTCCTGCGTACCCTTGCGCGGTGCGCATGCTCCGATCGACAGCCGGTGCCCTGATCGCTCTCGGGGCGCTGACGGGCGGTGTCGCCCTGGCCCAGGCCGACGAGGACCCGATCGTCGTGATCGAGGTCGGTGGACCGATGGACCAGAGGCTCATCGACTTCGTCGTGGGTGCCATCGAATCCGAGGATGCACACGCCTTCGTGCTGAAGGTCAACAGCCCAGGGGTGTCCTCCGGTGACGTCCAGGAGCTCTACGACGCCCTCGTGAGTTCCCCTGCGCCGGTCATCACGTGGATCGGTCCGAGCCCGGCGGTCGCGTTCGGGGGGTCCGCCTATCTCGCGAACCACTCAGACGTCCGCTCGGCTGCCCCCGGATCGTCCGTCGGTCACCTCGAGCCCGCGGTCCACCGGGGACCCGCTGCGCCCGTGACAACCGTGCCAGGGCAGGACCCTCCGGCATTCGAGGAGACGGTCGAGGACCTTGCGTCCGACATCGTCGTCGTCGGTGAATCGATCCCGACCGTACCGGGATTCGTGGATCGGCTCGATCCGGCCCTCGGACAGCTCATCGTGTCGCTCGACGGAACGACGATCCAGCGAGGTGACGTCACCTTCGAGTTGTCGACGGCGCGCGTCGAGTCGATCGACGGTCAGGAGGTCCTCGTGCCGGACCGTCAGGTCAGGTTCGTCGGGCCCGGCCTCCTCGATCGATTCCTCCGCCTCGGCGCGTCCCCCGAGACGGCATTCCTCTTCCTCGTGATCGGTCTCGCGTTCGCGGTGTTCGAGTTCTACGCCGCCGGGAGCGGTCTCATGGCATTCGTCGCGTCGCTCGCGCTGACGGTCTCGGGATACGGCCTCGCCACGCTGCCGATCAGGTGGCCTGCGGTGGCGATGGTCCTCGGCGGCATCGCGGTGATGGTGTGGGGGTTCGTCCTCAACAGGGTCGACTGGCGGGCGGTTCTCGGCGTGGCGCTGGTGCTCACCGGTGGATTCACGTTCACGACGACCAGCCCCGCATATCCACCGGCCGCGTGGATGGTGATCGTCGCGACGGTCGCAGCCTCCGTGTTCATCTGGTACTCGCTGACGACGGTGGTACGGGCGAGGTTCGCGACGCCGACGGTGGGACGTGAAGAGCTCCTCGGCAAGCGGTGCCTGGTCGTGGATACGCTCGACCCTCTCGGAGTCGTGGCCGTGGATGGGGCGCGCTGGCGTGCCACGGCCGATCGCGGAATCGAGATCACCGCAGGTGCTCCCGGCGAGATCGTCGGTGTGACAGGGCTCATCCTCGAGATCGACCCGGTCGTGCCCCTACCTCGCCGAACCGAGGGTTCCTCGTGAAATCCGTGACGTCTTTCAACATTTCTCTGGACGCGTGGCATCGACGGGAGTAGGTTCGCCCGGTGACTGTGCTGGCGGCACATTCGCATGCAGCTCGAGATACCCCTATCGAAAGAGTCGGAGATGTCACTTGATCGTTCCTGGCAACCGGTCGCGCTCTGCAGCGGGAATCACTCGCATCTGTTCTTCCCCCCGAGCACACAGGAACGAAAGGACGAGAGGGAGCGACGTGAGATGCGGGCAAAGGCCGTGTGCCAGGTCTGCCCTGTCAAATCGGAGTGCCGTGACTACGCCATGTCGATCCGCGAGCCGTATGGCATATGGGGTGGACTCACCGAGATCGAACGTCGACAAGCCCTCTCGAGGACGTACTGAGCGTCAGGTCCGCACCGACCGGCGGTCCCCGTTGCGCCTCGTTCGCCCGATCGAGTCGAGCCACTCCAGAACCGGAACGGCCTGACGACGGGCCATCCCGAAGTGGTCGCGGAACTCGGACACGGTGAAACCATCCGGCAGTTCTGACACGCGGTCGCGGATGTCGGCGATCTGCATCGCAGTGAAGGCGAGGTCATCGCCGACGCGCACGATGCGCCCCTCGCGGATGAGGTGGTGAACGAGCTCCTCGCCGAGTCCGAGCGCCGAGATGCGCGGTACGTCGTATGACGCTCCGAGGACGTCGCACGCCTCCTCACATCGCCTCGCGTCCTCATCCGAGATGCTCACGGCGAAAGAGCCGAGCCGGACGTGCGCCGACGTGGCCACGATCCCTTCGGATCCACCCATCACCGCATCGATGATGGAGCCATCGATCCCGAGCGATGACGCCAGCTCCTGTTTCGGGATGCCGGGCCGGGCGGGATGGGCATCGTGGTAGGCAGCGGCACGAAGCATTGCCTGGTTGCGGAGCCTCTCCGCTTCGCCAGAGGACAGGCGGATGGGTCCGGCCTGGATACCTCCCTCCGGCTCCGATCCACCCGTCGCGGCGATGATGTCGTCCAGGCGCATGCTGCCGTGAACGTCGAGCAGCGCATCCGCGCGGGCCCTCGGATCGGTCACTGCGACGGTCAGCCGCTCGACGTCGCGCCCCGACGGGCGAGGCATGGGAATCGGATCGAGGACGGTCCCGCCCCCGACAACCGCCTTTCTGCCTGCGTCGCGGAGGATGACCCTGTCTCCCATCGCCGACGGCACGGGCTCGGCGACGGTTACGACGTACGCGTCGGTGCCACTGACGCGGCGGATCGACGCAGGCCTCGACGCGGTCCCCACATGGAGATGGAACGCACCGCGATCAGGTATCGCATCGAAGCGACGGGTCGGTACGAGGGTGATGAGCATGCGGTCGGTCACGGCCACGGAACCCCGCGACGCGATGAGGGCGCCCCGTTCGATGGCAGGTCCCGATCCAACGATGTTCAGGGCGGCGCGCATGCCCGTCCCCACGGCCGACGCGGGCCTGCCGTGGTGGTGGATGCCCCGAACCCTCACAGGGTGTCCATCGGGCTGCGACACCACGACATCGTCGATCGAGACCTCGCCGGAGGCGACCGTTCCCGTGACGATCTGTCCGGCGCCCGTCATCGAGAACGAGCGATCCACCCACATCCTGAACGGACCCGACGTGTCGGCAGCCGACGCATCGAGGGCCTCCGTGAGCCGCGACCGCAGTGCGTCGATCCCGAATCCGGTCACGGCGGACACCTCGACGATCGGCCACCTCTCGAGCCTCGTGCCCTCGATCTCATCCATCACCTCGAGCATCGCGAGTTCGACGGTGTCCGCGTCGACGAGGTCCACCCTGGTGAGGGCGATCACGCCGGTCGGAACGTCGAGCAGATCGAGCACGCCGGCGTGCTCCTCGGACTGTGGCATCCAACCGCTGTCCGCGGCCACGACGAACATCGCGCAGTCGAGGGCGCCGACGCCGGCGAGCATGTTCTTGATGAACTTCTCGTGGCCCGGCACGTCGATGAATCCCACGTCGTGGCCCCCGATGGTGGCCCATGCGAATCCGAGGTCGATCGTCAGGCCGCGCGCCTTCTCCTCCGCCCACCGGTCGGGATCGATCCCGGTCAGGGCCTGGACGAGGGTCGACTTCCCGTGGTCGACATGGCCTGCAGTTCCGATGATCGGCATCTCAACCGGTCGCGGCCATCAGTGCGCTGCGAACGAGGTCGTCGTCCCCGGGAAGGACGGAGCGCAGGTCGATCAACACGGCTCCCTCGCGCCGTGTCGAGACGACGGGGACGTGCGCCTCGGCGAGGGCCCGCCATATCTCGTCGGCTGATCCATCGATGCGGATCAACGTCGTCGGAATCGTCCCTCCGGGCACGGTCCCCGCACCGGGGACGGATCCACCCGGTACGAGCTGGGCTCCGGCGATACCTGCCGCGACACGTGCTGCCCTTTCCGTGATCGACTCGAGGGTGGCTCCCGCCATCCCCCAGAACGGGATCGAGAGGACCTGATGACGGGCGTACAGCTCGAGCGTCGCGATCAATGCCCCGATCGTGGGACCGTCCAGCCTCACCGCTCGCGCCATCGGATGGCGGTCGACCGCTCCAACAGCGATCCTGGTGCCGACGAGGATCCCCGCCTGGGGTCCGCCGAGGAGCTTGTCGCCGGAGAACAGCACGAGATCGGCACCGTCCTCGACCGCTTGACGGACGCCCGGCTCGCGGGACAGCCACTCGCGCGGCTGATCACCGAGCCACGGCGCCGAACTGTCGAGCAATCCGCTGCCGACGTCGTGGATGAACGGGATTCCATGGTGGTGGGCGAGGCGCGCGAGGTCGCCGGCCGGCACACCTTCCGTGAATCCCTCCATCCGATAGTTCGATGGGTGGACAGCGAGGATCGCATCGACGGTCGCCGCAACAGCTTCGAAGTCCGACCTGCGCGTCCTGTTCGTGGTGCCGACCTCCACCAGCTCGGCCCCGCTCGCCGCCATCAGTTCCGGAAGGCGGAACGAACCGCCGATCTCGATCAACTCGCCCCGCGACACGGCGACCCTGCGTCGTGGCCCTGAGATCGATGCGATCGCGACCATCAGCGCTCCTGCAGCGTTGTTGACGGCAAGTCCGGCCTCTGCTCCGGTGAGCGCGGCGAGGAGCGGTGACAGGTAGTCGTGGCGCTTGGCCCTTCGGCCCGTGCGGATGTCGATCTCGACGTTGGCAGGCCGGACGGCGAGCTCCCGTGCGATGTCCGCTGCGTCGGGATGCATGGGCGCGCGTCCGAGGTTCGTGTGGAGCAGCACGCCGGTTGCGTTGATGACGGCGACGGGGCGCGCAGCGGCGATGTCGCCGAGACGGATTCTCGTCGATGCTTCGGGGTCCCCCGTCCCTCCTGCCGAGATCCTCTCCCTCGCCGCGGCGATCTCGGCACGACAGATCGCGATGACGATCGGCATCGGGAGGTCGAACTCCTCACCCAATCTCGAGGCGAGGGCGTCCGTCGATGGCAGATCACGGAGTGTCATGGGCGTCCAGCGTACCGGGAGCAGGTTGCGCGAACCCCCGTCCGTCGAAGCCGATTGCCCCACGGCTTGTTCCACACGGCGCTTCGGGACTTCCGGGTACCGAACCGGGATCGTCGGCTACCTTCCCATGATGCGCATTCGTACATGGTTGTTCGCCGGTTTCGTCATCGTGCCGGTCATCGAGATCGTGGTGTTCTCCTTCGTCGGCACGCGGATCGGCATCTGGCCGACGCTCGGCCTGGTGATCACGACGGCGTTCCTCGGTTCCTGGCTCGTTGCCCGCCAGGGCCGCGAGACGTGGGTCCGTTTCCGCACCGAGGTCTCAGACGGCAGGGTCCCCACGGTGACGATCGTCCACGGCGCGTTGATCCTCGTTGCGGGTGCCCTCCTCCTCACGCCGGGCTTCCTGACCGACGGGGTCGGCTTCGCGCTCCTGATACCGGGCGTCCGCGAGTCGTTGCGGCGGTGGGGCGTCTCCCGCATGTCCTCGGGATGGATCGTCACGAAGTGACCGGGTACAGGCGCGCCTCGACCGTCTGCCT